>JAFGRF010000309.1 GCA_016935295.1 Caldifarciminota bacterium
CACGGGGTCTATACCGGCCGAGCGCATACTCCACGCTGCAGCGATCCCATTCTCGTTCCGCAGCACCGTGACTGTCATCCGCAACCGGGAAGAGACCGGCATGTGCCCGTTCGAACAGCTCAGCCTCCAGTATCCGGACACGCTCGATCTCATCCGGGCAATGAGCGCCAGGCTGGCCGAACTCCGCAAGCGCTAGCCTTCCGCCGCCAGCCGGCTCCACGCGGACTCCGTCCGCATCCACAACCCCTCTGTTCGGACCTCTGTCAACCAGTGCTGTACATCTCACGGCCGACTCGGCACCACCGGCTTTGACTTCCCGCCCGCTGCCGCTAGACTGATGCACCCGATGGAATTCGGTAGAATCTGGGCTGAAATCGACCTCGGCGCCCTGAACAACAACCTGAACGAAGTCCGGCGCCGAGCCGACAACGGCAGGGTGCTGCTCGCAATCAAGGCCGACGCCTACGGCCATGGCCTGCGCGAAGTCGCCCAGGAAGTAGCCGACCGGGTTGACCTCTTCGGTGTTGCCTCGACCGACGAAGGCATCACGCTCCGCCTCGGCGGCATCAAGAACACGATACTCGTGCTCTCCCCTGTTCCCTACCGCGAGATACCGGCGCTCTTCGAACACAACCTCGTTCCCTCTGTCACCGAAACCGAGTTCGCCCGCCGGCTTTCCAACGAAGCAGTAAAGCGCGGCACCTCCATCGGGCTCCACGTCGAGGTCGATACCGGTATGGGCCGGACCGGAGTCGACGAAGAGACAGCCGGGGAGTTCATAGCCACGGTTGCCGGGCTCCCCGCCCTCGACATCGACGGCGTCTTCACCCACTTCCCTTCCGCCGACTCGGACCTCGACTTCACGCGCCACCAGCTCCAGCTCTACGAACGGGTGATGGCCCGCCTGGGCCGGCTCGGCATCTCCGGCTACCTGCGCCACACGGCCAACACCGCGGGGTTCCTCAACCTGCCCGGCTCGCGCTACGACCTCATCCGGCCCGGGCTCGTTGTCTACGGCATCCTGCCGGACAGCTACCAGTCCGGCTACCGCAGCTCTAGTCTCAAACTCACGCCGGTCATGAGCCTGCGCAGCCGCATCGTCAACCTGCGCGGCATTGCGCCGGGCCGGTCGATCAGCTACGAACGCGCCTACTTCACCAAACGCGACTCGCGCATCGCGGTCATCACCGCCGGGTACGGCGACGGCTACCCCTACTCGCTAAAGAACCGAGGCAAAGCGATGGTCCGGGGCAGCCGCGTGCCGATTGTCGGCAACGTCTGCATGGACCTGACCATGCTCGACGTCACCGACGTGCCCAGCGTGCAAATCGGCGACACCGTCACCCTGCTCGGCTCGGCCGACGGCGACACCATCACCGCCAACGAACTGGCCGGCTGGGCCGAGACAATCCCCTACGAAATAACCTGTCGGGTCAGCCCGCGCGTGCCGCGGGTCTACCTGCGCGGAGGCAAAGTCGAGAAGACCCGCACGCTTCTGGACCACTACAGCAATGGATAAAGAACCGAACCAGAACCAGATGACGGAAAAGGCGAGCCTCAACTCGCATGTGATGCAACTGGCCACGGCAGCCTTCCTCTATATGGGAGCGGCCAAGCTGCCCGGAACCGAGAAGGTGGAAGTCAACCTGCCCATGGCCAAACTGACGATCGACACGCTCGATATGCTCAAGACCAAGAGCGAGGGCAACCGGACCGACGACGAGACCTCACTCCTCGACGACGTCCTCTACCAACTCCGGCTCACCTACGTCAAAGCCGAATCAGCCAAGCCGGCAGCAGAACAGGCCAAACCGACCGAGGACAAACCCAAACCGGCCAAACCCGAGGCTCCGCCGGCCGACAAACCAGCCGAACCACCCACGCCGCCTGCTGACAAGCCGGCCGAGGAACCAAAGCCTCCCGAACATCCGAAACAGAAGTAGTCCGCTCTGAACTCCAGGCCCCCGCTCATCGTGAGCGGGGGCTCCGCTTTCTCTCCTACCTCTCCTCGGTGAGGAAAGGACCGGAGTGAGCAGAATGCCGGCTAGCGCTGTATCACGACCTTGCGGGTCCGGCCTGTGCCTCCCGCCCCGCGCCCCTCGTCTTCGGTAGTCCGTCCTCCGTCATCGGTCATCGGTCCTTGGACGAAGTAGACTCCGGGCTTCGGGCTCGTCACCCGCCTGCCCATTGCGTCGAAGACAACGCACGACGCCAGACGCCTGACGCCGCGTGCGCCGGACAGAATCGTCGGTCCGCCGTTCGCCATTCGCACATCGTCATTCGGCGTGTCCGCGACGCCGGGAACCCAGTCGCTGCGGTCGAAGTACGCCATGGAGTCGGATTGTCTCAGGTAGGCAACGCCATAGGCGCCGCTGCCCATGTGTACGATTGCCGGGCGCTTGTTCGAGGGTTCAGCGTCGGCGATGGCCACGGGCGTGGACCAAGGGCCCGAGTAGTTGCGCCAGACGTAGCGTAGCTCGCGGGACGGTGTGCCGTAGCAGTAGACGAGGCCTTCGCCGCCGCCCTTGCGCAGGGCCACATCCGGCGATTCGGAGGCTGTCGTCGAGTCTGACGCTGCATAGCCGAACGTCCACGCACTGTCCCCGCCTCCATCGTTCGCCGCGTACCGGACCACGTTGGGATTGCGGGAGTAGTCGTCGAAGGCGCACAGAATCGTGTCGTGGTATGCACCGATTGCCGTAGCTCCGCCGGCTCCGGCCAGCTGGGTGAGGAAGCTCTTGGGCATGTCGTTCCTCCGCACGCCGACGATGCGGAGTCTCCGGTTCGCGTCGATGAACGACACGAACGCGTGCGTGCTCTCTGCGACTTCGTTGTAGCAGGCGTCCAGTCCGCTTGCGCCGTTAGTGACCCCGAGGTCAAGCTCGTGCCAATTCATGAAGCCGGTGTCAGGCGACCAGTGGAACGTCACCGCGCCGCCGCCGAGCAGGCTGACGTAGTACAGACGGTTGTCGTAGAGGTCCTTGTTCGACGCCAGCGCCAGCTCCTTGATTGAGTCGTTCGCAGCCGTCGTGTAGACGGTAACGTACATCTCGTCCTCGTCGCTGCCGAGCTTGATGGGCTTGCCGTTCACGGCACTGAAGCGGCGCAGACGTGCCTCGCAGTTCGGGCTGGTGGCTCCGTACCCGACGTAGCAGTAGTCCGTCAACACAGAAGCGCTCAGCGAGTGCAGCTCGTAGGCTGCATACCAGACAAAGGTCTCGAGCCAGGTTCTGCCGCCGTTGGGCGAGACGTTGACCGACCAGTAGTAGCCCGAGCCCGGGGGCACCCGGTACAGCAGGACTGCGAGGAGGGTGTTGAAGTCCCGATGAATGTCCAGGGCGACCCGCGAGACCGAGTGGCGGTTGCTGATCTGGACGTCGTTGTCCCACATGGCAGTCGGCAGCGTGGGAAGCGGCTTGCGCCAGCAGTTGCCGACGGCCACCTGGCCCGGGTCGACGAGTTCGCCCAGAGCCCGGAACCCGGCGAGGGCCTCCTCGTACCGACCGCGGTTCCACAGGTCGGCGACCTCGACGGCCATAGCCCTGGCCTGCAGGCCCGCGTCACCGGGTAGCTCGACGTCGATACACGAGTTCGCGCGCTCGTCTGTGTTCATCTGTTCGAGGGCTGCCCAGACCGGGACCGCGGACATCGATGCGGCAGACCCATGTTGGTCGCAGCAAGTCAGACGGGCTGCGTCGAGCGGAAACGAAGGAAACGGCTGGGCATGGATGGCAACGAGAACACCCAGCGCAATCGCGCACACAAGCAGTCTTGGCTTCATCGCTTTCCCACCTTGCATAGGCTACTTGGTCAGAGCAATCTTCCGCACGGCTTGAGGCTTGGGGCTTGAGGCTTGTGGCTCCACTCGCACGAAGTATACTCCGGGCTGTGGGTTCAGGACCCGCCTGCCCATCGCGTCATAGACGACGCACGACGCCAGACGCTCGACGCTTGCACCGGACAGAACCGTCG
>JAFGRF010000310.1 GCA_016935295.1 Caldifarciminota bacterium
CGCTGGCTCCGCGACATCGGGCTGCTCTATCTCGTAATGCTGCCGTTCGTATACTTCGCTTCCCGTCAGGCCGGCTTCCAGCGCACCTATCCGTTCTTCGCCTTTGAGCGCCTCGGCACGGGCAGCCTGCTGCTCGGATTCGGCATCAGGGCGTTCGGCATGTTCACCTGGGAGTTCCTCTGTCGCGGCTACCTGCTGTTTGCTTTCGAGCGCCGGGTAGGCGGCGCCGCAGCCATCGCCATCCAGACCATCCCGTTCGCGGTAATGCACGTGGGCAAGCCGGGGCCAGAAGCCATCGGCGCAATCGTCGCCGGCATCGCACTCGGCATCGTCGCCCTGCGCAACCGCAGCTTCATCCCCGGTGCCATCCTCCACTGGACGGTTGCCGTGACCCTCGACCTCTTCGCACTCTAGCCACACGGCCGCTCGTCCTCCACCGGACTTCTGACTTCTGCATTCTGCCTTCTGAAATCTGACTTCGGTTGACATTGTCCTGTGGCGGTCTATCCTGAATCGCGTGGTTACCCGCTCTTCCGGCCCGGAAGCAACCTCGCGCCCGCTGCTCGATTTCCCCTATTCGAAGCCTGAGCCGTGGTCCTGGATACCCGGCACGTGGATACAACCCGGAACTGTCTTCGTCACCGTTGAAGGGCGCTTCTATCGGCTGGTCGAGCGTATGGACGACGGCTGGAAAGCGGAGGACGTGGCGCCGACGGCAGTCGGTCCGCAGGCACGTGTTGCGGAAATCAAGAGCCTAAGGGCCACCTACGAACAGGCGTTGGCTGCGCACGACGCACTCGATCAGCAGATGAGAAGCGGCGGAGACACGCCCGAAAGCCGGTCGCTTCTGCGGGAACGGGATGCCGAGATGCACCGACTCCGAGACCGGATCATCCTGCTCTGCAATGGCGGCAGTCCGGAAGCTCGCGCCGCCGCCGCGCATCCCGACCGATGGAAATGGGCACTGGTAGTTGTGCTCGGGGTCGGCCTCGTGGCCGCGTCTGCTTCCTGCATCCGCCGCCTCTATTCCATTGTACCGGACCAAGCAGGAAAGCTGATAGCCGGAGCGGTTTTCTTCTCTGCCGCCGTGGCCCTGGCCGTCATCGGCTTTCAGGAACTGAACAGGCGCAAGAACAAGCTGGTGACCGCCAATCTTGTCGGGTGCTACACTCTGGTAGTGGTCGGAGTCGCTGCCGCCGCGTTCGCCGTCATGCTCCTCTCGGTCTTGCTCATGTACATGGGTGCCTACACTCTCTTCTGAGAGTTCGGGGCGCGCCGCGGCGGGGGCTACTTCCGGCGAGTCGGCTTGGGTACGGAGTCCCTGAGGTACAGGTTCGCGGTCACTGCCCAGTCCTTCACCAGTCTGATAACGGTGTAGGCATTGACGTAGCCGGATCGGGTCACCTGCACCTTCTGCATCCCGATCGGAACGTTCTCGATTGCGTAGCGTCCGGCTGAGTCGGTCACTGCCACGCAACCGGTTCCCGCAACTGCCACACGTGCCTCGCCTACGGGCGAGCCAGTGCCGGCATCATACACGGTCCCATCCAGCCTGCCGACATTGGTCGTGTCGAGCAGGTACAGGTCCACGCTGCTCGTTTCCCCGCCTCTCACCTGGATGGCGAGGGACTGCTGCGGATAGCCGGGAAACGACGCTTCCAGCGTCTGGGGACCGGGTGGAAATCGACCGAAGGTGAATCCGCCGTCGGCTGCGGTCGTCTCCGCGAGTTCCAAGCCCGCAACCGAAATCCGTGCTTCAGAGATCGTCAGTTTGGTCCCGGCATCAAAAACCCGACCCACGACCACCCGCGGCCGGTCCGAGTAGAGCGACAGCTTGACAAACAACGTCTCCGTCCTCGGTCTTCCGTCTTCGGTCCTCCGTCCTCTTGCCTGTGGCGACCAGGGCTGCCGTACGCTGAGATACCCCGTTCGCGAAGCCAGCAGGCCGCCGCCTCGCTTCGGCATGGACACGACCATGCACTGCCCGGCCGAATCTGTCACCGCCATAATGTCGCTGCCTTCGCTCACGACCATCACCCCGGCCAACGGCTGCCCGGTCTCGCCGTCCTGCACGTACGCCACCACGCTCGGTTCGGCCCAGCCTGCTGAGATAAAAACGCCGACCACACACAGACAGAGACCCAGCAGGGAGGAACGCGCAGTTCGTGCCACGATGAGGACGGCGGCCTGTTCAGACGCGGTCCGGGAACTTCTCTTTCAGATAGGTGACTATGTCGCCCGTTGGCGTGCCCGGACCGAAGAGCCGGCCGCAGCCCTGCTTGGACAACTCCTCCATGTCTTCCTTCGGGATAATCCCGCCGCCGAACACCAGGATGTCCCCTGCGCCCTTCTCCTTGAGCAGGCGCATCGTCTCCGGGAAGAGAGTCATGTGCGCACCGGACAGCACTGACAGACCCACGACATCGACGTCCTCCTGCAGCGCCGCCTCGGCAATCATCTCCGGAGTCTGGTGCAGTCCGGTGTAGATGACTTCAAACCCGGCGTCACGCAGGGCCCGGGCCACGACTTTGGCCCCGCGGTCATGTCCATCAAGACCCGGCTTAGCAACCAATATGCGTAGTTTCCTGTTCATCAGTCCTCCATTCGGGAGAGGTCTAAAGCAGTAAGGACTAAGGACAAAACAAATCGTAAGGACAAAATCAGCTCCTCCGTTTCTTGAGGATGGCTGAGAATATCATTGTCAGTTCGTGGGCTTCGCGCCACATCGTGCGGCACTCCTGCCTCGAAGATTCGTCGGCGACCGCGAGCATTCGCAGCCAGTGCATTGTCTCGCGCGCCTCTTTCTTGCAGATTCCCACCTTGTGGTCAAAGTCCTTGCCCGACTGCGCAGCCCCGGCTTCCATGTAATTCGCGCCGACGCTTGTGCTTGAACGCACGAACTGGCTAATCAAGGGCGCGATGACCGGAGTACGCGTCAGGCGATTGGCCAGCTTGATTGCGGCCTCGCCAAACAGGGCGGTACGTTCATCCAGTTCGAACACTTTCCCCGATTTCGTGACTTGCTTAGTCCTTTCGACTTTGTCCTTTGTACTTCCCTCGGGACCTTGTTTTGTCCTTACCACTTCGTCCTTTGCACTTTCCTAGTACATCGGCGGCTCTTCGTAGGAGCCGAAGACCTCTTTCATCGTTCCGCAGATCTCGCCGAGCGTCGCATACGCCCGCACCGCTTCAAGAATGGGATACATCACATTGTCCGTGCCCGCGCAGGCGGATTTGAGGTCAGCCAGAGCTTTCTTGACCGCGGCATTGTCGCGCTTCTTCCGCAGGTCATCGAGTCGGCGATGCTGTTCCTCCTCGACCGTATGGTCGATACGGAGCAGCGGAATCTCAAGCTTCTCGCCCTCGAGCACATGCTTGTTCACGCCGACAACGGTCCTCTTCCCCTGTTCGACCAGCTTCTGGTACCGGTAGGCGGCATCGGCGATCTCCCGCTGCGGGAACCCATGCTCGATGGCCTTCACCATGCCGCCCAGCGCGTCAATCTTGCGGAAGTAGTCGTACGCCTGCTTCTCGAGCTCGTTCGTCAGCGCCTCGACGAAGTAGGACCCGCCGAGCGGGTCAATCGTGTTTGTGACACCGGTCTCCTCGGCAATCAACTGCTGGGTCCTTAGCGCTATCAGCACGGCCTTCTCAGTCGGCAGGGCCCAGGTTTCATCCATCGAGTTCGTGTGCAGACTCTGGGTTCCACCCAGCACCGCGGCCAGGGCCTGGAAGGCTGTACGCACGATGTTGTTCTCCGGCTGCTGGGCGGTCAGGCTGCAGCCCGCGGTCTGGGTGTGAAACCGGAGCAGCCACGATTCCGGCTTCTTTGCCTTGAACGTCTCCTTCATCTCCCGTGCCCAGATCCGCCGTGCGGCCCGGAACTTGGCAACTTCCTCAAAGAAATCCAGGTGCGAGTTGAAGAAGTATGAGAGCCGGGGAGCAAACGTGTCCACATCGAGCCCCGCCTTGATGCCCGCCTCGACATAGGTCAGTCCGTCCTTCACGGTGAAGGCCAGCTCCTGGGCTGCGGTCGACCCCGCCTCGCGGATGTGATAGCCGGAGATGGAAATCGTGTTCCACTTGGGTACGTGTTTGGCCGCATAGGCCATGATGTCGGTGATAACCCGCATCGACGGCTCGGGCGGGAAGAGCCACGACTTCTGGGCAATGTATTCTTTCAGGATGTCGTTCTGGATCGTGCCGCGCAGCTTCACGCTCGGCACGCCCTGCTTCTCGGCCGCGGCGATGTAGAACGCCCAGACTACCGAAGCCGGCCCGTTGATGGTCATCGAGGTCGAAACGTCCTGCATCGGTATGCCGTCGAACAGCATCTCCATGTCCGCGAGCGACGATATCGCTACGCCGCACTTGCCGACCTCGCCCTTGGATATGGTCTCGTCCGAATCCCGGCCATAGAGCGTCGGGAAGTCAAAAGCGACCGACAGACCAGTCTCGCCATGTGCAAGCAGGAACTTGTACCGGCCGTTCGTGTCCCTGGCTGTGCCGAAGCCTGAGAACTCACGCATCGTCCACTGCCTGCCCCTGTACATGTTGCCTCGGACGCCGCGAGTGAACGGGTACTGGCCGGGAAACCCGAGGTCCCTCGAATACTCAAACTCAGCGATGTCTGCCGGCGTGTAGAGAATATCGAGCGGCACCCCGGAGAGCGTCTGGAACCCACTGCTGTCTCCCGGCTCGACTCCCTGCTGCCACTTCTGTCGCTCCTCGGCAATCTTCTTCAGGTCATCAGCCATCACAATCTCCTCTCTGAGGGACATGACCCAGTTGCCCGGCAATTGGGATCGTGTCCCGAGGCCGGCTCAAGAACGTCTTTCAATATCGTTTCGGCAGCCCGATACGGGGTCGTGCC
>JAFGRF010000311.1 GCA_016935295.1 Caldifarciminota bacterium
TAGCTGGTGCTGCCGAATCCACAGGCAGGGCCCGCAACCTCTGGCGCGACTTCGATGCCCTCAGGGTCGAGAACCTGGCCCTGGGTCGTCACCCGCGCGCCGTATACGTCCGGCCGGTCCGGGTCGTAGCGGCAGTCTTCCCAGGCCACGAAGTAGCGCGAGCCATCGTACGCGACAGCGGGCTCGACCTGGCCGTTGTCGGCCCGCGATATGCATATCCCGTCCGGGTCCAGCACACCGCCGTCCGCCGTCACCCGCGCGCCGTAGATGTCGTTGTCGCCATTGCGCCGGTCCTGCCAGACCACGAGCGAGTTTGCACCATCAAAGGCAACTTCCGGCGAGCGCGACCGGTGCCCGGTGGTGCAAACGGCAAAGCCGTCGGGGTCCAGCACCGCGCCGCCGGGCGTCACGCGGGCGCCGTAGATGTCATCGTCGAAGTGGCATCGCCAGTCCTGCCAGACCACCAGGAAGTTCGCGCCGTCGAATCCGGCGGCGGGAAGAAGCTGGCTCTCGATTTCGGTTGAGACGGCGATTCCGTCCGGATCCAGTACCGCGCCGCCGGGCGTCACCCGCGCCACGAAGACGTCCGACCGGTGGGGGCAGTAGCGGTAGTCTTCCCAGACCACTAGCAGCTGCCCATTTCCGTGGGCGATTCGAGGGTGCGCCTGGTCGTTCGCTGCTGTCGACACGGCGAAGCCCTCCGGGTCCAGCACCGTTCCTGAAGGCGTCACCCGCGCGCCGTAGATGTCGTCGTCGCCATTGCGCTGGTCCTGCCAGACCACCACGAAGTTGGTTCCGTCGAAAGCCACGGCCGGACACGTCTGCGCACCGTCCTCAGTCGTGATGGCCAGGTTCTGCGGGTCCAGCAGTTCGCCCTGGGGCGTAACCCGCACGCCGAATATATCGTAGCTACCGGCTCCGCAGCGCGTGTCTTCCCAGACCACGAGGAAGCTCGTGCCGTCGAAGGCGACGGCCGGCCTAGACTGGTCGCGCAACGCAGTTCCGCCGGTGATGCTGGTGTCGACCAGGAACTCGCCGGTCGGCAGCCACTGAGCGGAGGCTGCACTCAGCAGCACGACGAGCAATGTGAATACGAACCTCCTCATCCCATCCTCCTATCTCGCCACGACTACCTTCGTGACCAATGGCGAACGCCAAGTGTCGAGTGACGAATGGACGAAATAGACGCCCGGGCTCAGACATCGGATGTCGTTCTCGCCGGGCCGCAGCTCCATCACCTTCCTGCCGCTGATATCCAGGAGTTCCGCCCTGTTTGCTGGATGCTGTCTGCTGAATGCTGTTCTGAGCGTCCCGCGCACGACCGTCGGGCCCGGCGCAAGTCGTCCGGCGTGTGGCGTCCGGCCCTCCTCAATCGCCCCAGGCATAGAATCACGGATGACCGATATGCAGGAGCCCCGGTAGCAGGCTACGTAGGTCCGGTTCTCGAACGGGTTCCATGCCATCGCTACCGGTTCGCTGCCCACCGGCAGGTGGCCGAGCACATCATCGGTGGTGCCGTCGATCAACGTTACCCAGCGGCCGACGACCCGGGAGTACGGGGTTCCGCCGCCATTCAGGCAGTAGACCGTGTTGTTGACCGGGTTGTAGTGCAGCACGCCGGCGCCCCGCTCGGTGCGCACCGTTGCCAGTATGGTATCGCCCAGCGGGTCGAAGACGGTCACCGTGCTGTCGCCGGGGTTGGCGCAATAGACCTTGCGGTCGTGCGGATTCCAGCACAGCCCGCCGCAACTGCCGCCCGCTACGATGCCGCCCAGCGGGAGATTCCGAGCCGCGTCTATTACCGAAACGCAGCCGTATTCGTTGCCGCAGTAGACCAGGTTGTCGTCCGGGTTGTGGCAGAGCACGGCCGGCTCGCAGTACACCGGGATGCTCGCGACGACGCTGTCCGAAGCACAGTCAATCACGGTGACGTCGCAGCTGCCGTTGTTCGCGGTGTAGATGCGGTCGTTGACCGGGTTGTGGCAGATGCCGCGGGGATAGGCACCGACGTGCAGGGTCTTGAGAACCGAATCACGGTCGCAGTCGACGGCAACCACAATACTGTCGTAGATGAAAGAGAGGTAGAGCTTGTTGGAGCCCGGGCTGTGGCACATCTCGCAGTGCGATGTCGGCGGCGCTGGAAACGCGAAGCTGCCGAGAACGCTGTCGTCCGCGCAGGCGACTGCCGCCAGCCAGCGGAATGAGCCGCGAATGCCGAAACAGTAGACCTTGTCCCCGTCCGGGCAGTAGCAGAGCGCGTACGGGCTGAGTTGCAGGTCGATGTGACTCAGCAGCCGGTTCGTCGCCGCGTCGACCGTTGTGAGCACGGAATCTCCCCACGAAGTGCAGTACACCTTGTGGCTCCCGGACGAGTAGCAGATGTGCTCGGGGAGAGCCGCCCTGATGGCGACTCTGGCCCGGACCTGGTTCGTGGTTCCATCGATGACGCCGATTTCGTCCTCGCGGGTCCAGGAACCGGCGAAGCCGACGGCGTTCAGCGTCGGGCTGAAACACAGCAGTGGAGTCCCGTGGGCCGGCACGTCGGCAATCACTTCGTTGGTCGCGCAATCGACTACCGCCACGCCCTCGTAGTAGCCGCAGTAGACCTTGTGCTCCAGGGGGTTGCAGCAGACTCTATGGGCGCTGTGTGCCACTTCGACGTCGGCTACGACCGTGTCCGCGGCACAGTCGACTACCGTGACGTGGCCCGTCGCCCTCGCGCAGTAGACGCAGCGGTTCACCGGGTTGTAGCACAACCCGGCGGGTCGGGCGCCGGTGACAATCGTGGCAATAACGGTATCCGCGGTTCCGTCGATCACGGTGACGGTTGAGTCCGGGAACCACTCGGTCCCGAAGTTCGAGCAGTAGACCTTCTCGCCCACCGGGTCGTAGCAGAGCCCGCTCGGCCCGGTGCCGACGCTGACGACTGCCAGCACGGTGTCGGCTGCGCAGTCCAGGACCGTAACGCAGTTCCCGAAGTTGTGGGCGCAGTAGAGCTTGTCCGGACCCGACGCGTGGCAGAGAGAGCTCGGGTTCGGCTCGACCTCCACGACGGACAGCAGGCTGTCGCCGGTGCAGTCGATTACCGCCAACCGGCCTTCAATTCCGGCATCACCGGCGCTGTACAGCTTGCCCCCGGACTCGTCGTAGCAGAGCACGGCGACCTCGTGTCCCGGTGAGACAACGGTCACCACGCTGTCCGTCGCCGCATCGATCACCGTTATGTCCTGGCTGACAAGCCCTCCTGCATAGACCTTCCTCTCGGCACCATTGTAGCTGATGCTGGAGACTTCCATGCCGGCTGGGATGCGCTCGACCTTCCGGCCCGTGCTGCAGTCGACGGCGAGCACGCAGTCGCCCCAGGTTCCTCCGACCAGGAACTCGCCGCGCTCCGGGTTGCAGCCGATTGCGCCGACATACGTCAGCCCGCCAAACGAATCCGGCAGGAAGATGGTCGTCTCCAGCCACTGGGCCTGGCCGACGGACGAAATCACAGCGCAGACTGCGAATACCAGAACGAAGAACCGCATCAAACCCTCCTACCTTGTCACGACCACCTTGCGGACAGCCGACGGCTGACGGCTCACGGCTGACGGCTCGGAACGCACGAAGTAGATTCCTGGACTGAGGTGGCGGATGTCGTTCTCGCCGGGCTGCAGCTCCATCACCTTCCTGCCGCTGATATCCAGCAGTTCCGCCCTGCATGCTGGATGCTGTCTGCCGAACGCTGTTCTGAGCATCCCGCGCACGACCGACGGGCCTGGCGTGTTGCTTCCTGCGTATGGCGTATGGTGTCCTTCCTCGATGCCGGCCTGGGGAACCGACATCCTGACCCGGCCGGAACCGAGTTTGCCCTGCCGGTAGAGCGGGTCCGGCATGGTGTCGCACATGTTCTTGAGCAGGCTCACCAAGCTGTCGCGCGAGGCATCCGGGTACGCCGACTTCAGCCAGCCGAGGATGCCGACCACGACGTTGCACGCGACGCTCGTGCCGTCCCACGCCGCATAGCCGCCCGGCCCGGCGGTGGACAGGATGTCCTCGCCGGGTGCCGTAACGTCGATTCCGATCCCATAGTTAGAGAAAGGCGACTTGCGGTTGTCCCGTCCGTGAGCCGCGACTGCGATGACGCCTTCATATGCGGCCGGGTAGCGGACGACCTCACCACCGTCGTGGCCGGCGGACGCGCAGGGTATCGCCCCGGAGTCCCATGCGTAGAGACAGGCGTCAGCCAGAGGCGGGTAGTGTGCGGTCGAGCCGAACGGCATGCCGAACGAGCACGCACCCTCGGAGACCAGGCAGTAGATTGCCGCAATCGCGGCCACGAGGTTCACGTAGCCCTGGCTGCCGCAGCGCACCACGATGCTCCTCACGTTCCAGGGCGGGGCGGAAACACCGTCCTGGTTGTCAGTGACCGCGTTCTGGACACCGGCGCCATGCGTGCCGCTGGACTGCGAGTCTGTCGCCATCGGGTTCGGGTCGAGGTTGAGGAAATCGTAGCCGATGACGTCGTCCGGGTAGCCGTTCCCGTCCTGATCGATGCCGTCGACGTCTCCGCCCTGCGCGGCGGGCAGCGAGTCGAAGCGGCCGTTGTGATTGATGTCCTCGGCGGAATTGACCCGGAGGTTCGCCTCGAGGTCCGGGTGCGTCCAGTGCACCCCGTCGGCAACAACCGCCAGGTACACACTATCGTCGCCGTGGGCAATCGCCCAGGCGCCGGGCGCGCCGATATGGTCCAGGTGCCACTGCTCGGGATACAGCGAGTCGTCCGGAAAGCTGTCCAGCATCAGCAGCGCGTTCGGGCAGGCGTACTCGACCAGCGGGCTGCCCTCAAGGTTGCGGACCAGCGCGGCAGCGTCGGCTGTCGTATCGAAAGCCAGCAGGTACTGGAGATCCAGCCCGCGGGCCTGCGCCAGGCTGTCCGGGCGCGGGAGGATCCGGTGGTAGCGGGCACCCTGAAGGCCAGGCAGGTCGAACCCGGGGACGCCGCAACCGGAATCGCCCATTGCTGCGCGCATCGCCGGGGCGAACTTCACCAGCGCCTGACCCGGGACATGCCTTTCGGACCCTTTCGCGGCGCTGCTTGCCGCCACCGCTGTCAGCGCCAGGAACAGCAGGGTTCGCCTCATCCAGCTCCTATCGCGTCACCACCACCTTCGAAACCAATGACGAATGACGACTGTCGAGTAACGAGTGGATGAAGTAGACGCCGGGGGCGAGGTGCCGGATATCGTTCAGGCCGGGAGCAAGGTCTGCGACCCGGCGGCCGGTGATATCGAGCAGGACCGCGCCGGCCGAGCCCCCGAGTTCGAGCATCCCGCGCGCGAAGGTACCGGTCGGCAGGCGCTCCACGCGGGGGCCCGGCGCCTCGGCCACAGCAGTCACCGGCTGCTGCAGCCAGTCGCAGAAGTTGACGCCGTCGCTGACCGTATCGCCCTCGCCGCCCGGGTTCAGCCCTGGGTGATAGGGCCCGGTCAA
>JAFGRF010000039.1 GCA_016935295.1 Caldifarciminota bacterium
GGCTGGTCGCGTGATTCAGGCATCGGGAGCATCTACGGGATGACCGACAGCGCGAACTGCGCCTATGTTGATTTCTATGTCTCCGACCTGCTGACAGGCGTTGGCAGCCCGCTGGACATTGTCAGCCCGAACAAGGCAGACTCCATCGACTCCGGCGCGGTCGGGATTGTGCCCACTGCTGTCTGGAAGGTCAACGGCTTCACGAACCCGCTGCTCAGTGCGCAGAACCCGGTGCCTGCTTACCAGGCGCCACCGAACGCTAACTACTTCATCTATACCGTTCTCACCAGCCAGCCGTGCTATATCGGATGCTACACCGCCGGAGATACGGTGAAGCACTATGCTCTGATACAGGTCGACAGTATGAATGTGACGTCCGGCCAGGTCTGGCTGCAGTCGTGGTACCAGCTGGTGCCCGGACTGAGGCTGATGCAGCACTAGATGAGAGCGGGCCGCGAGCCGCAAGCCTCCAGCCGGGAGGGCGGGCGCGTGTCGGCCTCGGTCGGCGCGGTTGTCCTCGCAGGCCTGGTCGTGCTGGTCGGCTGCGGCGGGAATGGAAAAGCACCTTCGAACTTGAGGCTGGAGGCCGATACCGACAGCACGGTGAAGGTTATGTGGAGCGTCCCGGTCGACGCCACACCCGACAAGTACCTGGTCTATTTCCGGCCCGCGGATGATACAGCCTACAGCCTTGTCGCGGAGACGACTGCCAACTTCTGGGTTCATGACCCGAAGGGCGCGACCGGCTGGTACCGTGTCGAGGCCGAGTACGGAACCGAAACCCACGCGGCGGGCATGACCGCGGGCACGGTTCCGGTCTGGACCGACACAGTGGCTGTGGTCGAATTGAATGGCTCAGGGAATTCCGGCTTTGGCTGGGACCGGCATACCGGGCGAGGCATGACCTATTCTATGACGAATGTCCGCCACGTCGGCTCGGTCGATTTCTACATCACCGACTTCGAGCGGGCGCAGTCGAACCAGCAGCCGTATTCGATTGCCAGTCCGGATATGGGGCCGAGTGATGAGGGCAACATCGTACCCACCGATTCCTGGCGCGTGAGCGTTTTCACCGAATCTCAGCCGGGGGAGAACGTGCTGCTGCCGGCCGTCTCTCCGACGTCCTACTTCAACTACACCGATATCCCCAATGCGCCGTGCAGCATCGGTTGCTGCACGGCGGACAGTCACTATGCGATGATCAAGGTCATTTCGGTTGACTCCGAAAATCGCCGGGTGCTGCTGGAAACCTGGTACCAGCTTCTGCCCGGGCTGCGCTTGACGAGGCACTGGTAGGAAGTACGAAGTTCGAAGGGCGAATGACGAATTCCGGGTCAGAACCAGACGTGCAGAAGGCAGGCAAGACCGCTGCGAACGGAGAAGGACCTGCGCCGGAGCTGGTGGAGCAGTTTCGGCAGCTCGAGGCAAGGGTCGAAGACGCCGTCCGGCTGATTGGGCAACTCAGGCGGGAAAAGAGGGACCTCGAGGCCAGGCTGGAAGAGGCTACCCGGGCCCGGGCTGAGGCTTTGAAGCGGATTGATGAACTGATTGACAAGATTGACGGTCTGCTATAGAGTGAAGTTGATGGGAGCCGATGAAATCAGTTGTCGTTAACGTTTTTGGCAGTGACTACAATGTTCGAGCCGACAGTGACGGCGAACATGTTCAGGAAGTCGCGGGCATTGTCGACCGGAAGATGCGGGAGATCGACCGCCAGTTCAACCAGGCCTCCAGCACCAGGACCGCGGTCCTGACCTGCATGAACCTGGTTGATGAGCATCTTCGGCAGCGACAGGAAGACGCCCGCTGGGTATCGCGCCGCGTCGGCGGACTGATTGAAAAACTGGAGTCAGCTCTTGGGGGCCGGTAGTATTGGTACCGGCCCGAGTGTCATAAGGCTCCCTGCTGTGCCCGTGATAGTTGGCTGAGTCTTGAGCCAACACCCGTGATGTGGGCGCCGCATAGGACCGTGGACTGCCACTCTTAACTGAGCGGCACGAAGCGGCCCCGAAGCGCCCCTGCTTACGACGGGTTCATAGACTTGTCACTACACGGCACTGCGGGGTTTTGTTTTGCGGGAGGAAGCATGGACTGGGTTTGGGTGATGAAGTACGTGGTACCGGCCATTGCTGGTTTCTTAGTTCTGGGAGTTGCAGGATTCTGGGTCGGGTTCGTGCTCAGCCGCCGGGCGGCGCGGCAGTTGGTTTCGGGCGCCGAGCAGGAGCGGGAGCGGGCCATCAAGCAGGCGCAGGAGGAGGCCGACCGGGCGCGCGAGAAGTCCGAGGCCGCGGCCAAGATCGAGTGGGAGCGGGAGAAGCTGAAGTTCGAGACCCAGACCGCGACCACGCGGCGGGAACTTGAGCGACTGGAGGCGAAGCTGTCCGAGCGAGAGAGTTTTCTCGCCCGCCGGGACAGCGTCCTGACTCAGAAGGAGGCGGACCTTATCCGCAAGGACCGCGACATCGCGGCGCGGGACAAGATCGTCCGGGCCAAGATGGAGCGGCTCGACCAGCTAATCGGTCAGGAGAACTCAAAACTCGAACGTATCGCCGGCCTTTCTTCCGAGGAGGCACGCCACGAGCTTTGCCGCAATCTGGAGAACCAGGCCCGGCTCGAGGCGGCACAGCTCGTGCGGGACATCAAGGAGGAGGCCCGGGGGCAGGCCGAGGAGGAGGCGCGGGAGATCATCACGCGGGCGATCCAGCGCTGTGCCGTCTCGCACGCGGCCGAGACTACGGTTTCGGTAGTCAGCCTTCCGTCGGACGAGCTGAAGGGGCGTATTATCGGACGTGAGGGTCGCAACATCCGGACCTTCGAGACCCTGACCGGGGTCGAGGTAATGATCGATGACACGCCAGGCGCGATAATCATCTCCGGGTTTGACCCGGTCCGGCGCGAGATAGCCAAGCTCGCAATGGAGAAGCTCGTGGCCGACGGCCGGATCCACCCGGCGCGGATTGAGGAGATTGTGGGCCGGACCCGCGATGAGATGAACGCCATCATCAAGTCGACCGGCGAGGCGGTCGTGCTCGAGCTGGGGATCGTCGGCCTCCATCCGGAGCTGTCCAAACTCTTGGGCCGGCTGAAGTACCGGACCAGCTATGGCCAGAACGTGCTCGTCCACTCCAAGGAAGTCGCGTACCTCGCCGCGCTCATGGCGCAGGAACTCGACCTCGACCCGGCCTTCGCAAAGCGGGCAGGGCTGCTGCACGACATCGGCAAGGCCGCGGACCAGTCGATCGAAGGTCCGCACGCCAGCATCGGCGCTGAACTGGCGCGGCGATTCGGCGAAGAGGAGCTCGTGGCGAATGCAATCGCTGCACATCACGAGGAGGTAACACTCGATTCCCCGTACGCGTTCCTGGTCGCGGCCGCGGACAGCGTTTCCGGGTCGCGGCCCGGGGCAAGGCGTGAGAGCTTCGAAACGTACGTGAAACGCGTGGAGGCGCTTGAAACGATTGCATCTTCGATGGAGGGGGTCGAGCGCGCATATGCGATACAGGCCGGCCGGGAGATCAGGGTGCTGGTTGAGCCGGACAAAGTCACTGACCGGGATTCCGCGGAACTGGCCGCAAAGGTAGCGGCGCAGATCCAGGCCGAACTCAAGTACCCGGGCCAGATAAAGGTCACGGTCATCCGCGAGACGCGCGCGGTCGACTACGCGCACTAGGACGAGAGCAGACAAAGGCAGAGACAGGGCATGAGTCGGACAGAATCCGGGCCTCAACTTCGACCTGTGCCTTCACCTCGACCTGGGACGCTGCGCGTGCTCTTCCTGGGCGACGTGTGCGCGGAGCCGGGGCGGAATGTAGTCAGGCAGGAACTCGCCGGGCTGCGGCAGCAGCTGGACATTGACTTCGTTATCGCCAACGGAGAGAACGCGGCGGGTGGCTACGGGATTACACCAGCTATCGCTGACGCGCTGCTTGCCGCGGGCGTCGACTGCATAACCACGGGCGACCATGCGTACGACCGGAAAGAGGTCTGGGAGTACCTGGGTACTGAGCCGAGAATTCTCCGGCCGCTCAATTTCCCACCGCAGGCGCCGGGAAAGGGTCACGGGATCTACGAGTGTCAAGTCAGGAGTGACGAAGGGACGCAGGAGACGGACGCCGCCGAGGTGAAGGTGGCGGTAGTAAGCCTGCAGGGGCGGGTCTTCATGAAGGCGCTGGACTGCCCGTTTCGCCGGGTCCTGCCCGTGCTGGATGACATCCGGCGCGAGACCCCGGTTGTGTTCGTGGACATCCATGCCGAGGCCACTGCCGAAAAGCAGGCCATGGGCTGGTTTCTGGATGGACGCGTGTCGGCCGTGCTCGGCAGCCACACCCACGTCCAGACCGCGGACGAGGCCATACTTCCCGGCGGCACGGCCTACATCACCGACGTGGGCATGTGCGGCTCGTTCGACTCCATCCTCGGCATGAACAAGGACCTTTCGCTGCGGCGGATGATCGAGATGGTGCCGGTACGACTGAATCCGGCGACCGGCGACGTGCGCATCAATGGCGTCTGTGTGGATGTCGAACCCGCTACCGGCAGGGCCCTCGCCATCTGCCGGCTGTCCCTTCCGATGAAGCCGCCCGGGAATCAGGCTGGCGGCGGTTAGCGTCTAACAACTGCTGTGGAAAGATTCCGCCGCTTGAATGCGATAGTGTCTGTCAGCCATGACATCGATGAGTTGTTTGAGCGCTTCTTCGGGGTGCAGGAGAGCAATGCGGTCTGGGAGCCGCCGGTCGACCTGTTCGTGACCGAGCGGAAGGTCTATCTGATGGCCGAGGTGCCGGGAGTGCCCGCGTCGGAAATACACGTGCGGGTCGGGACCAGGGCAGTCCATATTCTCGGTACGAAGCGTGCGCCGGAGAAGGTGCGGCGGGGCGTGACGTTCTATGAGTCGCAGATTCCCTACGGCGCGTTCGAGAAACGCGTGAGTCTTCCTTTTGCGGTCAATCCGGACAGCGTGAAGGTCAATGTGAAAGACGGCGTGCTCAGCCTGGAACTGGACCGCGCAGGCGGGAGCACGGTGAAGGTGATTAAAGTTGAGTGACAGTCCTGGTACAATTCTCAAGAGTGATGAACAGGTGAAGCAGGGGCAGTTCCCGGAAGAACTGCCGGTACTGGTCGTGAAAGGCGGCGTCGTCTTTCCCGGCCTGGTATCGCCGCTCGTCGTGTCGACCGAACGTTCGGCCAAACTCGTGGATGATGCGCTGGCCGGCGACAAGCTGGTCTGCGCAGTGACGCAGCGCGACTCGTCACTTGAGCGCGAGGCCGAACCGGCCGACCTGTTTGAGATCGGCACGATTTCGGTCATCCTCAAGATGCTACGGTTCCCTGACGGGACCATGCGGTTGCTGCTGCAGGGCATGAGGCGGGCGGGCGTCGAGGAATACGTTGCCCAGTCTCCCTACCTCCGGGCAAAGTTGAAACCACTGGAGGACATCGGCCAGAAGGACGTGGCGACCCGGGCGTTGATGCGGAGCGTGGCTGACACGTTTGCCAAGCTGGCCGAGCTGGCGCCCTACCTTCCGGATGACGTCAGCACTGTGGTCGTCGGTATTGACTCGCCGGGCCGGCTGGCAGACTTCGCGGCAACCTACGTGAACTTCGACCTCTCCGAGAAGCAGCGACTACTCGAGATGCTCGATGTGAAAGAGCGTCTGCAGGCGCTGCTGCCGCTTCTCTCCAAGGAAATCGCCGTGCTCGAGTTGGGCGCCAAGATCCGCGACCAGGTCAAAGGCGAGCTCGACAAGTCCCAGCGTGAGTACTTCCTGCGCGAGCAGATGAAGGCGATCCAGAAGGAGCTGGGTGAGGCCGACCAGGTTCAGTCCGAGATAGAGGAGCTGCGGAAGAAGGTCGAGGAGGCCGGTATGCCGCAGGCCGCGCTGGAGGCGGCGCGCCGGGAGCTCGACCGGCTGGCGCGGATGTCGCCGGCCGCGTCCGAGTATTCGGTAACGCGCAACTACTTCGACTGGCTGCTGGCAGTGCCCTGGAAGGTACGGACCGAGGACAGCCTTGATGTGCGCCGGGCGGGCAGGATCCTGAACGAGGACCACTACGACCTGGAGAAGGTCAAACAGCGCATTCTTGAATACCTCTCGGTGCGCAAGTTGAAGCCGGACTCGAAAGGGCCGATCCTGTGCTTCATCGGGCCGCCGGGCGTGGGCAAGACTTCGCTGGGGCGTTCGATTGCGCGGGCCCTGGGCAGAAAGTTTCTCCGATTTTCCCTGGGCGGCATCCGGGACGAGGCCGAGATCCGCGGCCACCGCCGCACCTACGTCGGAGCGCTGCCCGGACGAATCGTACAGGGCTTGCGTACTGCCGGTTCGATGAACCCGGTCTTCATGCTCGACGAAATCGACAAGGTCGGCACCGATTTCCGGGGAGACCCGTCTTCGGCTCTGCTCGAGGTGCTCGACCCGGAGCAGAACTTCAGCTTCTCCGACCACTACCTGGAGGTGCCGGTCGACCTGTCGCAGGTGATGTTCATCACTACCGCCAACGTGGCCGATACCATTATCCCGGCGCTGCGCGACCGGATGGAGATACTCGAACTTCCGGGCTACACCGACGAGGAGAAACTCTCCATTGCCAAGGGCTTCCTGGTGCCGCGGCAGCTCACCCAGAACGGGCTGACCGGCGAGCAGGTCCAGTTGAGGGACGAGGCCCTGAGACTGCTCGTGAGCGAGTACACCCGCGAGGCAGGCGTCCGCAACCTGGAGCGTGAGATCGGCTCGGTGATGCGCAAACTTGCGCGCCGGTTTGCCGAAGGCCGGACCAAGGCTGCAGACGTCGGGAAGACAGAGGTGCGGAAGCTCCTCGGCCCGCGGCGCTTCTCATCCGAGGTCGCGGCGCGCAAGATGCAGCCCGGCGTCTCCACCGGGCTCGCGGTTACGGCGTTCGGGGGTGAGATCCTGTTCATCGAGTCGTCGTTGATGAAGGGCAAGAAGCAGCTGCTTCTGACCGGGCTGCTCGGCGACGTGATGAAAGAGTCAGCCGAGGCCGCGCTCACCTACGTGCGCGCGCACGCCCTCGAGCTGGGGGTAGACGAGAAGTTCTTCGAGGAGTCGGACATTCATATCCATATCCCGGCCGGGGCGACCCCGAAGGATGGGCCGTCGGCTGGGATTGCCATCGCCGCTTCGCTGCTTTCGTTGCTGCGTCGGGAGCCGCTCGACCCGCGCATCGCCATGACCGGCGAGATAACGCTCAGCGGTCGGGTGCTGCCGATCGGCGGGGTCAAGGAGAAGGTGCTTGCAGCGAGCCGGGCCGGCATCAAGGCTGTCATTCTGCCGGCCGAGAACCAGCGCGACCTGAAGGACGTTCCGGCCAACGTCAGGAAGGTCCTCAAGTTCCACTTCGTGAAGTCGGTCGGTGACCTGTGCCGCGTTTTGTTCCCAAAGACCTGCGAGCGTCGCTCCAGGCATGACGCTGGACGCATGACGCCGGAAGCAACCTGCGCGGCGCGTCAGGCTCCCGGCGTCAGGCGTGACGCGCCCAGCGGCTAGCGTCCAAGTAGCGGCTTCAGGTACTTGCCGGTGTGCGAGGATTCGCACGCGGCGA
>JAFGRF010000312.1 GCA_016935295.1 Caldifarciminota bacterium
ACCTGTATCGGCATTCAGGCACAGGATATCCACTATGTGCATCTCTTTCCCGTAGCGCTTGGCGACCGCGTAGCCGCGGATTCTCCGGCCGTCCTCGTACGCGAAGATGCGGTACTCGGACTCCGGATTCTCCACAAAACGCCACTGCAGATAGCGCCTGTCTCGCACTACGCTGATCGGATGGACATCCTTGACTTCATCCCATAGCCGGTCGAAGCGCCGGTCGAACCGTTCCAGCTCCAATACCTGAGCAACGCCACCGTCCTCGGTCTCCCATCTTCGGTCTCCCAGATGCAGACTGAACCTCGGCACCTCATATACGTCTCGCCACCTCAGGTCCCGAACCAGCCCGCGGTGTGAGTTCTTGTTCGGGAATCCCATCGCGAGAACCTGGCCAGCCTGTCGCGCTCTCGCATAGGTGCGCCGGGCCAGTAAGGGAAGGAGGCCGACTCCGCGATACCGCGCGTGAGTCATGGTCGTACCGGACAGCGCGGCCGTCACGTCGTTTCCCCGCACTCTCATCCGTACCGGCGACACGGCATAATGGCCGGCCAGCGTCGTGCCGTCCCAGGCGAGTTCAACCAGACCCCGGCCAGCCGGCTTGCGCAGAAAACGCCATTCCCACTCGCGGCGTTCCATCCGACGCCCGAAGGCCTCGCGGAACAACCCGGTGATGGCATCGCGGTCCGCCGCGCATCCGGCCCGGAATCTAAGCGATTCCGGCCCCGAGTCCGCAGCAGCGCTGCCTGTCCGAGGTAGTAGTCTAGTTCTCACGCATCCTCGAATCCGTCAGCAGTCTCCGGTATTCAACGTCTATCCCCTCCCAGATGGTGATGGGCCGGAACTCGGTTCTCGCTCTCCGTTGGCCCGCAGCGCCCATTCGCTTCGCCGCCTCGGGGTCATCGAGAATCCTCCGTAGCGCATCCGCCAGGGCGTCCGCGTCGCCGACCGGGACGACAATACCCGTGACGCCGTCAACGACCCCGTCGACTGCCCCGGTGGCGTTGGTCGTCACCACCGGCTTGCCGGCCGCAGCGGCCTCAAGCGCAACCTCGCCGAACCCTTCGCGGTGGGTAGGGAAAGCCAGCACGTCCATCACATGGTAGTATGGCACCGGATTGGGCGCAAACCCGACAGCAGTTATTCCGGGTGTGCCGCGAATCGCCTGCATTGTGAGGTCCGGCACCGGGTCCACATCCTCGAACGCGCCAACGAGCAGGAGCCGAACATCCAGGTGAAGTTCCCTCAGCTTCAGGAAGGCATCCACCAGCTCGGGAATGCCCTTGTCCCGCACCAGTCTCCCGACGAATCCCACAACCGGAGCATCGTGCTCGATCCCGAGCCTGTCCCGCAGCTCGAACGCCTCTGCCGGCGTTGCCTCTGTCGGCGCGAACCGCTCGGCGTCAACGCCGTTGACGCTCCCGTGCCCGATGCAGCGGATCTTGTCCGGGCCAGCCATATCCAGCTCAATTGCTCGACGTCGCAGGCTCGGGCTGATGCAGATGACCAGGTGGGCGCAGGAACAGGAGATGCGCTGTGTGAGCCGCAGCAGCCGGCCCAATCCGCCTCCCTTGGTTTCGAACAAGCCGAGCAACGAGTGCACCCGGCACGGCACGCCGTTCAAGGCCGCGGCCAGGCCGAAGAGCAGCCCGGCCTTGGCCGTACCGGCATCCACTATGTCCGGACTCAGCCGGCGTATCAGCAGGCAGGCCCGGAAGAGCGACACGAAGTCCGCGAATATGGCTATCGGGCGGCGCATCGGCAGAGGGTGAATCGCAATACCCTCTCTCTGGCCAACCTCCAAAAGGTCCTCTCCCGGGGATGATGCCAGGTGGACCTCGTAGCCTTGCTCTCTCAGATACGCCAGCCGACCACGGAAGAAAGCTCTGGCACTCACCGGTGCTGTTACTGCATAGAGCAAACGAGCCGTCGGTGCACGCCCTGCGCCTGACTCCTCGCCGGCCGGCATGGGACGTGCGGTACCTGAAGCCGGCAACGTATTCACCAGTCGTCGGTTTGCGCGTCGGGTCGCATCGGCACGCGCGTGGCTCTGATCCCAGCCAGGGTCGCGGCAGCGTCGGATCTTTCCTCCGGCGTGAGGGATTCGCTCCGGCGGCGGACAACTCGCGCCTGCAGGCCCAGAGCAGTGATGCCCGCATACGCCGGAATCTTCAGCGCGGCGCCCAGAATCAGCATGCCGGCCCGTGGCAGCCCGACATAGGAGGGTCCGTACCTGGCGGACAGGCGCATCTCGGCAAGGCCGGCGGACACGGCCTTGCTCAGCGAGAACGAGTCAATCTCACGGCAGAAGTAGTAACACTCTGCCAGGTTGGCGAACCGCGACTTAGAAAACGCCCTGCACCAGAGCTCGCGGTCCTGGCTGTACGGGTACGTCTCGTCATACGGGTAATCCAGGAACCATCGTCTCCTGCCTGTCACCGTGGCGTGAGCGAGTGGTCCCTTCACGAACAGGTCCCTGGCCGACGGGGTGACGCTGATGCGCCGACTGGCTACGGGCAGACCGTTCCCGTCGAGGATGTACATCCCGGTCCCGACTACGTCCACAGCGGGTTCTGAGCGGAGAAAGGACACCTGTATCTCCAGCTTCTTTGGGTGCATCAGGTCGTCCGCGTCGAGCCGGGCGATGAATTCCCCTCGGGCCAGATGGGCAATCTGGTTCAGCCTCGCGGCCAGCGCCAAATGCTGCCCGTCATTGACGACGCGGACCCTCGGGTCATCGACCGACCGCGC
>JAFGRF010000313.1 GCA_016935295.1 Caldifarciminota bacterium
AGTTGGCCGCCTCGATAAGCGAGTTCACGGCGAAGACCGACAGGCCTTCTACCATTGCGGCCTCGGTCGCGTTCTGGGTGGGGACCACGAGCCCGCGCAGGCCGGCCTGCTTGGCGGCGACCGCCATCGAGACCGCGCCTTTGACCGGCCGGAGCGAGCCGTCGAGTGAGAGTTCGCCTAGGAAAGCGAGGTCGCGCAGTTTCCCCGTCTGGATGGTTCCGGCGGCGGCGAGGATGCCGACCGCCATCGGCAGGTCAAAGCCCGGGCCTTCCTTCTTGACGTCGGCCGGCGCGAGGTTGACTGTGATCTTGCGGTTGGGGAAAGTGAAGCCCGAGTTCTTGATTGCGGCCTGGACCCGGTGCTGGGATTCCTTGACCGCGGCATCAGGCAGTCCGACGATGTTGAAGGCCGAGAGGCCGTGGGTGATGTCGGTCTCGACGGTCACGATGTAGCCGTCCACGCCGAAGACCGAGGCCGAAAGCACCCGGGACAGCACTAGAGGGCTCCGACGATATGTTCGTATTCCGGCTGCCTGCCGCACAGGGTGACGCCGAGCACATCGAACCTCACGTCAGAAGATTCGAGGTTGTGCTTCACCAGGTAGTCTTCGATCAGCCGGCGCAGCTTGGCCTGCTTGCGTTGCGTCACTGACTGGTCGGGCCGGGCGATTTCGGAACTGGTGCGGGTCTTCACTTCGACGAAGACCGTTGTCCCGTGATCCCGGCAGACGAGGTCGATCTCACCGAGTCGGGTCCGGTAGTTGCGCTCGACGATTTCCCAGCCGAGGTCGCGCAGATAAGCGGCCGCCAGGCCTTCTCCCTTCCGGCCCAGCGGTTTGGGTTTCACGGGGTGGCCGTGGCTACGGCGCGGACCGGGGCGTACGTCCGGCGGTGAATAGGGGACGGGCCGAGTTCGCGCAAGGCCCGCAGGTGCTCGGCGGTCCCGTAGCCGACGTGCCGCTCGAAGCCGTACCCGGGATAGCGCCGGGCCATGCTAGTCATCAGCCGGTCGCGGAAGACCTTGGCGATGATCGATGCACAGGCGATGGAGAGGCTTCTTGCGTCGCCGCCGATGATGCCCTGGCACGGGATCTTCATGTCTGGAATCGCGAATCCGTCGGCCAGCACCAGCGCCGGGCGGATGTCGAGTCGCTTCACGGCCTTTCTCATCGCGTGGAAGGCCGCGTTGGCCACATTGTGTCTCTCGACGTAGCGGTGGTCGGCGCTGGATATCGACCAGGCCAGGACACGCTGCTTGATTTCCACCTCGAGCTTGCGGCGGAGGTTGGGGGTAAGTTTCTTGGAGTCGTCGGCGCCGTCGATCTCACTGTGGGGCGGGAGGATGACCGCCGCGGCCACGACCGGGCCGGCCAGCGCCCCCCTTCCCACCTCGTCTACCCCGCAGAAGAGGGTGCTATTCTGCCACAGTTCCCGGTCGAGGTTGTTCCTCAATCCGCCGCTCGTGCAGGATCGCTGCGCGGCCGGTCTTGCCGCGCAGGTAGTAGAGTTTTGCCCGGCGGACCTTGCTGTGTCGCTTCACTTCGACCTTGGCCACGGCCGGTGTACCATAGGGGAAGATGCGCTCGATGCCATAGCCCCGGCTTACCTTGCGGACCGTGTAGCTCTTGTTCGGGCCGGCCCCGCGGACCTGGATGACGGTACCCTGGAATACCTGGATGCGCTCCTTGTCGCCTTCGACAATCCGTACGTGGACCGCAACGTTGTCGCCGGGACGAAGCGGCGGGATCTCGGCCGGTTCGTGCCGAACCGGCGCGGCGGCCTTGGCTTCTTTGGCAGCCTGTTTCTTAGCCATCGATGATCTCCTTTTCCAGTTCGCGGCAGAGGAACTCGCGCTCGGATTCGGTCAGGACTTCGGTGCGCAGCAGTTCGGGCCGGCGCTGGGCGGTTGTTTTCAGAGCCTGTTCCCGGCGCCAGCGGGCGACCGACGAGTGGTCGCCGGACACCAGAACTTCCGGTACTTCCCGGCCGCGGAACTCGCGCGGCCGCGTGTAATAGGGGGCGTCGAGAATGCCGGCCGTGAACGAATCGGTCGCGACCGAATCCTCGTCGCCGACCGCGCCCGGCAGCAGCCGGGCGATGGCCTCGATGATAATAACGGCCGCCGCCTCGCCGCCGGCGAGCACGTAGTCGCCGGCCGAAACCTCGCGGTCACAGAGGCTGCGGACGCGTTCGTCCACGCCTTTGTATCGGCCGCATACGAGCACCAGCTGGTCGGACCGGCTGAACTCCTCGGCCAGCGCCTGCGAGAAGAGCTCGCCCTGCGGCGAGAGGAGCACGACCAGGCTTGAAGGCTGGCGTGCGTTCTCGATCGCGGCGGCAAGGGGTTCAGGTTTCATCACCATGCCGGCGCCGCCGCCGAAAGGATAGTCGTCGACGGTGCGGTGGGCGTCGCTGGTGAAGTCCCGGGGATTGACGAAACTGAGTGCGAGCTTGCCGTCAGCGCGCGCGACCCGCGTCGGCCCGCAGTCGAACGGACCGCGGAAGTAGTCGGGGAACAGCGTGATGACGGTTGCCTGCATAGGTCGGGATGGCGCTCAGTTCCGCTGGCGGTCTAGCCGATTACGTCGACCGTGGCGTGCTTGTCGAGCTTGCGGGCGGCGGCGCGGACAATTGCCCGGATCGCGTCGATGGTTGCGCCCTGCCGGCCGATGACCTTGCCCTGGTCGCCGGCCATGACCTTGACTTCGTAGGTGAGCGTCCGCTCGCCGGCGAGTTCGGTTACCGTGACCTGGTCCGGGTGGTCAACGAGCGCCCTCACGATGTGCTCGATCATCTCTTTCATGGCTTACTCCTTCGGTGTGTCTGTCGGTGTCGTGCTGTCTGGCGTGGTCCCGGGCTCGGTTGATGCGGGAGTCGCCTCCGCGCTGTCGCCATTGGCGGCTTCGGCAGGCGCCGCGTGCTGACGGGCGTAGCGGCTCAGGAGCCTGCCGACCGTATCCGACGTCTGGGCGCCCTTGGACACCCAGTGCCCGATGCGCTCGGTCTTCAGCTCCAGCAACTTCGTTCGCGGGTCATAGTGACCGACCGACTCCAGGTACTCGCCGTCGCGCGCCTTGCGCGAGTCAATGACGACGACCCGGTAGGCGGGTCGGTTCCGAAGTCCCATACGCCTTAATCGAATTCTGAGCAAAGTCTACTCCTTAGTCTTGGAGCCATACGATAGCGAAAACACCCGGGATGTCAACGTATTCCGCCCCTCAGCCGGGTTGACTTGCCACCGGTGAAGGCTAGAATCATAAGGATGAAGTCGCGTCCGGCGAGCAGCGGATCGGCCGCGGTTCTGCACCGAGACAGCAGGCGCAATAACCTACGGAGGTATTCGTGAGGAAAGTGGTCGGGATTCTGGTACTGGTGCTGGCCGGGATGGGCTTCGGGCTCATCAGCCCGAGCCTGCAGGAGCACCTGACCAGGGCACAGGCAGGCCAGCGACTGCCGGTGCACATGGTCTTGAGGGAGCAGTTCGACCGGGACCTGCTCAGCAGCCTGGTCGACGGCATGCCCAAGCCCCAGCGCCGCGCGGAAGTGGCGCGGATACTGAAGGAGTTCTCGGCCGACGAGCAGGCCGGCGTGCTTGAGTATCTGGCGACCACGGATGCCGAGAACGCTCAGTCGTTCTGGATCATTAACGCGGTGTACTGCGAGGCGACGCCGGCAGTGGTTCAGCAACTCTCGGAGCGGTCCGAGGTGAGCTATGTCGATTATGACCGGGTCTACTGCCCGGACCTGCCGGAGCCGGAGCCGTCGCCGTCCGCCGGGACCGACGAAATCGCGTGGGGTGTGGAGAAGATCAACGCCCCGGCGGTCTGGGCGCTCGGGTACACGGGCCAGAACGTCGTATGCGGTCATATCGATACCGGATGCAACTACGACCACCCGGATTTGGCCGACCACCTGTGGACCGATGCCAACTACCCGCACCACGGTTGGGATTTCGAGAACAACGACAACGATCCGATGGACAATCATGGTCATGGCACGCATACCGCCGGCACGGTTGCGGGCGACGGGACCGGCGGCACGCAGACCGGGGTTGCGCCTGACGCTCAGATTATGATCTGCCGGGTGCAGAACGCGGTGGACACGGCGGGGCAGCGTCAGATGTGGGACGCGGTTCAGTTCATAGTGTCGCCGCCATTGTCACCGACGCACGGGGCCGAGCTCTACACGATGTCGATGGGCTGGCAGATTTCCTGGGGCCCGGACCAGGGGACGTGGCGGACCCTCTCCAACAACGTGAACGCGGCCGGTGTGACACAGATCGTGGCGGCGGGCAATGAGCGGTACCTGTCCCCGCCGAACTCGTGCCGTTGCCCAGGCAACGTGCCGCCGCCTTGGTGGAATCCGGAGAACACCGGTACCGGCGCCCTGTCGGGCATTGTGTCAATCGGTGCGACAGATGCGAATGACACCATTGCGGACTTCTCGAGTCGCGGGCCCTGCACGTGGTCGAGTGTGGCGCCGTTCAACGACTACGCGTACCCGCCGGGCCTGACTCGACCGGACGTGTCGGCGCCCGGGGTCAACATCAAGTCCTGTTCCTACACCGGCAGCGGTTACACCAACATGGACGGTACCTCGATGGCGACCCCGCACGTTGCGGGCACGGTCTGCCTGATGCTCTCGAAGAACCCCGAACTGATGCCGGATGAGGTGGACTCGATCCTCGAATTGACAGCGGTGGACAAGGGACCAACGGGCAAGGACAATGACTTCGGCGCGGGTCGGATCGATGCGCTCGCGGCGGTGAACTATGTGACTTTCTCGGGCGGTCCGTCGCTCAAGGTGAATTCGTACCAGATCGTCGATTCGACCGGCAACAACAACGGCGTCCTCGATCCGGGCGAGACAGCCAAGCTTCTCGTAACCCTGCGTAACAACGGCGGGGCCGCGAGCAACAACACGACCGGCCGGTTCCACTCCTACGACGCGCGGCTGACTGCTCCCGACTCGCTCGGCTACTGGGGCAACATCACGTCCGGCGGCTCGGGAACCAACAACTCCAACCCGTTCATACTCCATGCCGATGCTTCGATCCAGCCCGGGACCGAGGTCACCTGCTCGCTGTTCGTCACCGGTGACAGCGCCGTCCTGTACAGCAAGCGGCTGCAGTTGGTGCTGACCGTCGGCGTGCCGCCGGGCGGCATCATCTGGGGTCCCAAGCCTGCCCCGGACATGCCGAGCCCCGCGGGCATCAGCGGCGTGACCTACAACACGGCCGACAACCTCATCTACTGCACCTACTTCGGCAATGCGAACATCTACAAGTACTCCTCGGACAGCATGCTCACTTCGCAGGGCACGATCCCGGCACCGCAGGATTCCTGCCTTGACATCGACTACTCAACCTACGGTGATGCTTTCTGGCTGGTGTGCAATCCGCAGAAGACCATGTACCGGCTGAGCCGGACAGGGTCGGTGGTCCACCAGTTCAGCCTGTCGTTCGCCAACTATCCCTACGGAGCAACCGAGTACGAGGATGCGCACTTTCTCTACATCTCGGACCGCCGGAGCACACCCAGCCAGCCGCAGCTCATTTACGTTCGGGATACTCTTGGCAACTACGCGCAGGGCGCGATCACGCACCCGCTGACCGGAACCTACGGCACCCGCTGCTTGGCGCTGGATGACCGCGGTTCGACCAATCCGCCTACGCTCCTGAATGTCTGGGCCTGGTACAA
>JAFGRF010000314.1 GCA_016935295.1 Caldifarciminota bacterium
CCACGTGCTGACCAGGTCCCCTATGGCGGCAAAGGACGTAGTGAGCACGTCGTCTCCAGCCTGCGACGGGAGAGCTGCAGTAGTCGTTCTTCACTTCTGCGCTATGGACGAGCGGAACCGGCGCCAGCTTGCCCGTGAGTGCCGGGCGTCCCGCAGATCCCTCCTAGTTCTGGACGACGCGTTGGCGGTATATCTTGCGTGCGTACCCGCTAATGAACGCCTGAGGGCGTTCTTCGAATGCACGTTGCCGTTTACCGACCTGATGCCATACTCTACCACCTCGAGCGTGCTGCCGCCGGAGATGTTCTTCGGCCGGCGACGCGAGGCAAAGGCACTCGCAACGTCTGGAGGCTTCGTCTACGGTGGCCGCCAGGTCGGCAAAACAGTGCTCCTCCGCTATGTTGAAAGGCAGGAGGACAAACCAGACTTGGGGCGCGTGGCGCGCTACATCGACCTCAAGCCCTTCGGCATCGGGACGCCGCAGTGCCAGCCCGATGAGCTGTGGCGTATCCTGGCTAGGTCCTGCCACGAGGTCTTCGAAGACTCGGTTCCAGGGGATGTGTCATTTGGGCAGTTCGAGCAACGCGTCCTCGCTTGGCGCGAATCGCACTCCGATGGTCATGGCAAAGTGCTCTTGCTGCTGGATGAGGCTGATGACTTCCTCAAGGCAGACGGCGAGGACGCAGTGCCCTTCAGCCGCTGCTCCAAACTCAAGGGTCTGATGGAAAGGACGGACCGGGACTTCAGGGTTGTACTCGCCGGGCTGCACAACGTCCAGCGCGCGACGCGGATTGCCAACAACCCGCTGGCCCATTTCGGAACGCCGTGGTGCGTCGGACCACTGCTGGGGAATGGTGAGGCCCGGCAGGCCGCCGAGCTGGTCCTTCGGCCGCTCGCCGCCCTTGGCGTGCGCTTTGAGAACCGCGACCTCGTTCACAGCATCTTGGCGCGCACTAACTACTATCCGAACCTCATCCAGATTTACTGCCAGAACTTGCTCCTTCACGTCACTGAACAGCAAGACACCCGCCGCCCGGACGAGGTGCCACCATACACCGTAACGGCAAGGGAGATTGACGACGTGTATGAGCGCCGGGACTTGCGTTTCGAACTCCGGGACAAGTTTCGCCTCACGTTGGATTTGGATCGGCGCTTCCTGCTAATTGCATACCTGCTTGCCTCTCACGGCGTGCAGTACCCCGAGGGGATGTCCGTCGAGCAGTTGCGCCAAGAGGCATTCGAATGGTGGTCGGACGGCTTCAAGGCGGACGTGGGATCATCACAGAGAATCAGCCACGAGTCGTTCCACAATCTGCTAGACGAGATGCGAGGACTAGGGATTTTGCGGACCAGCCGTGATGGGCTGTACGGCCTGCGTAGTCCAAATGTGGCGGCCCTTCTGGGTACCCAGGACGAAGTCGAGGAACAGCTCTTTGCCGCGATTTCCTGGGAGCCGCCGCTTGTTTTCACTCCATCCGCATCCCACAGCCTCATTGACCCAGAGGGTAGCCGTTGGCACCGAAGTCCGCTGACGGCGGAGCAGGAAGGCGGCATCAAGACGGGTGCTGCCGACGTGCATATCGTGGTTGGTCTGCCAGCGGCCGGCCTCATGAAGGTGAAGGGAGCATTGGAACACCTGCTCGGCCGGGACTACGTTAGGGTCCCGGAAGGAGCAAACTCCCTAGACGGTTTCTCCGATAGCATTAGCCTACTGACGAAACGGGCGGAGTCGGGCAAGACGATTCTTCTGGTCGAGGATGGGCAACCGTGGGATGCGGCTTGGGTTCAGCATGCAGCCGAGCGGCTGCCGAACTTCAGGCGGGCGGACGCCCGCACGGGCATCGTCTTCATATGCGGTCCGGCGCGCTGGTGGAACATGGGCGAACGGTTACGGTTCGCTAGTCGGCGGGCAGTGTCGGTGTATGCTTTGCACCGCTGGGGCGACACCGCCATCAGGCAGTGGCTGCAGGACTTGCCGTATGTCCCAGATAAGGAGACGCGCAATCGGGTGGCTGATGCTACGGGTGGCTGGCACATGCTCATTGACCACATAGCACGCAGGGAACCCGGCGACAGGAAGCAGTTGAATAGGCTGCTGGGGTCTATCGCGGACCTGTCTGAGCTGCGCAGAGAACCCGGTTTGGACAGCGCATTTGGACTGGACATCGTGCCGGCGGGTGCTGTGCTGGAAGTCATTGCCGAACTCGGAGGCGGCATAGACGACACGGGACCGCTTGCAGAACTCGTTAGTGACCGGGACGCCGAAGTCTCCCTTCAGGATGTTAAGCATACCGTTCGTTGGGCCGAGCAACTCGAGTTGGTTGCGCGGTCGGAGAGAGACTGGCGGCTTGATCCGATCGTGTTCAGGATGTTGCAGACAAAGCTAGCGCGGTAGGTCGTGCGTCACCTTGAGTGGCACGACCTGCCCGGGCCCGCCGCCTTCTTGGCAGTGCTGGACGCCGACTTGAGGGAGGGTCGCTCGCTGGTTTTACTGACGCCCGATGTCATTCCCCTCGGACTCTGGGACGAGATACGGCGACGGGCAGAAGGGTTCTGCCACTGGATGCAACTCGAACCCGGCGACAGGGATCCGGTCGATGCCATAAGTGCTGGCTTCGGAGGTAGCCTTCCGCCCACGGGCGTGAACGACCTCTATGATGCGGAGGGCTTCTGCGGCAAGCTGTTCGTCGTTGATAGGCTCCCGGAGGACCGTTGGCCTCTGTGGCGCGACTTCCTGCTGCGGTTTTCGGTCATTAGCCGGGCGCGCTCAGAACTCAACCGTAGCGCTTTCCTTGTGCGATTGAGCACAGAGCGACTCGAACCCGCCTTGGCCGACGACGTGCTTCTGGGGGCCCGGAAGCTCGACGGACAAGTCACTGCGGCGGATGCCTATGTCTATAGTTACCAACTTCACAGCACAGATGGTCGTGACCGGCTGGTGCGCGACCTGAAAGTCGCCCTGTGTACGGAACTCGCGCTTTGGGACTTGGCTCTCTGCCGTCGTCTATCTGAGTTGACGCTGGATGAACTTGCGCGACCACAGAGTGTACTGCAGGACTATGCCAAGAACATCGGGTGGGCAGCTCTAGGCCGGGATGTCGAGGACTGCGACCTCTGGAAGATCGGCGCTGCCCAGGACTACGAGGGCAGAAGAATGACCCACTCGGCCTACCTCACGGTCTGCGGGGAGAACGAGGAGATAGAACGCCGCGTATGGAAGGCCGAGCTCAAGGTGCTGTTCCCCTTCGTGGAGGAGCAGCGCCAACGCATCATACGGTCATTTGGGCATCACCTGCGTCTTCCGTACCTCCTTGAGAGCGGCGGGTCAGTTGATGAACCGTTGGAGCTTGAAATCGCACATCTACGCGCGCAGCTAGGCAACAACCCCGACATACGGCTGCCTGTCAGGCGCGCGGTCAGCTGCTTGGCCGACGTCCGCAACGACCTCGCTCACTTGCGGCCGGTGAACATCCAGCATGTGCAAAAGGGCTGGCTTCGGTTTGAGTGACAGCACAGGCGACCCCGCGAAGCGGGTTTCTAGTCCGGGGGCCGTAGGTTCGGATCCCGCAAGGACCGGGATGTTACAACCGAGCTTCCACGGCGGTGCCTTGTCGGGGTCTGTTGCCAGTCAATTGCCGCCTGTGTTATGAACCGTGAGCTGTGGTCCATTGGGCCGTCTGCCGTTGGCTGTCAGCCGTAGACCGTTGGTTCCTGTCCTCACTAGTCTGCGCAATCCGCAGATCATCCTGGTTCCTTTCGCAATCGCCAATCTAGAATCAGCAACCTCGAATTGTCCTTCACTTCTGATCTCACGCTTCTGACTTCTGCCTTCTCCTACGGCTTACCTGCGCTCCATTGGCTCACCGTTGACCCTCGCTCCCGTGCCGCTATCTAGGAAGATTAGATTACTTTCGAAGCCGATTTGTGACCGGAAGCGCGAGAATCCACAGAACAGGGCGAAATTGGCCACCCGGGGGGCGGCCCCGGGGAGAGTTTCCGATTCCCAAGTGGCCGCAAACACGGCAAATTACGACAGGTCGAAAATCCACTCCCATTACCAACTCCCGTCAGAATATTCTCCCTTGCCACTAACTCTAATTCTATGAAGTTCTTAGCCTTCCTCGGCTCACCTTCATGGTCTCAGGCCTTTGACTTCATGCCTTCCCGTCACTTCATCCCCCTGTCCCTGCGACCAGACTCGTCCTTCCCTCTTGACCGCATCACTCCACCCGATATCCTGCGGGGCCAGATGGACGAGGATGCAGGCCGCAAGCCACATGCGGGCCACAGGGCCCGCTTGCGCAAGCGGTTCGTCAAGAACGGGTTCGCGGGGTTCTCGGAACACGAGATCATCGAGCTTCTGCTCACGCTGGCCATCCCCAGGCGCGATGTCAAGTTGCAGGCCAAGGCCCTGTTGCAGAAGTTTGGCAGCCTGCGCGGCGTCCTCGACGCACCGATGGAGGAAATCGTCTCGGTTGACGGAGTCGGGCGGGTTTCCGCAGTGGCCCTGAAAGTGGTGAAGGAGGCCGTCGCGTTGTACCTGCAACAGAGCGTCGAACGTAGGGGTGTGCGAAAGGACACAGAACGGTTAGCTGCAACTTGGCGAGCCCGGATTGGCAGCCTTCCCAACGAGGTCTTTGAGGTGGCATATCTTGACACCTCCGGGTGCCTGCTGCGAGACGGCATCGAGCGGCTGGAGGAGGGTGTCGTCGACCGCGCCATCGTGTACCCGAGGCGCGTCGCCCAGGCCGCGCTCAAGCGGGGAGCCAAGGCCATCGTACTGGCACACAACCATCCCAGCGGCGACACGCAACCCAGCGAGCGCGACAAGGACCTAACCCGCGCGCTGGTGCTTGCCGGCGCGGCAGTTGATGTCGACGTGCTGGACCACCTGATAGTCTCGCGCGACGGCGTGTTCAGCTTCCGCAAGGCGGGGTTGCTGTGACCATCGCCCCGGCGATTCTCAGGGAATACCCGAAGCTCGCCGACAACGAAGCCCAGCAGAAGATAGTCGCGCACGACACGGGGCCGCTTCTGGTCATTGCGGGACCGGGGTCGGGCAAGACCTTCAGCCTCATCATGCGTTCCATGAACCTGTTGCTGCAGGGCCGCGCCCGCCCGCGCGAAATCGTGCTGTGTACCTTCACCGAGAAGGCCGCCTACCAGCTGCGGGACGGGCTGGCGGCGGCAGCGAGGAAACTGGGGTATGAGGATGACCTGTCGGAACTGCGAGCGACGACCATCCACGGCTACTGCAACCGCCTGCTGCAGACCCACCGTCACAGGACCACCCTGGGCAGCAACTTCGAAACCCTGGACGACCTGACCCAGCTGCTCTTCCTCTACGAACATTTCATGGAGGTCGTTGGCCGGGACGCGGTTGAGCCGTACTTGGGGCGCTGGAAGCGGAAGTGGGACACCATAGAGGGTCTCCGGGACTACTTCAACAAGATCACCGAGGAACTGGTGGATTCCACATCGCTGGTCAACAGCCAGCATACGTTCCTCATGGCCCTGGGCCGGGCGTATCAGAGCTACACCAGGCTGCTGGAGGCGCACAACCGGCTGGATTTCGCGCACCAGCAGAAACGAGCCCTGGGCCTGCTGGCCGACGGCAACGTGGGACCCGCGGTGACGGCCGGCATCAAGTACGTCATGGTGGACGAGTACCAGGACACAAACTACATCCAGGAGCAGCTGCTGCTGAAGCTGGTGGAGCAGACCGGCAACCTCTGCGTGGTCGGGGACGAGGACCAGAGCCTCTACCGCTTCCGGGGAGCGACGGTGAGGAACATCCTCGAGTTCCCGCAGCGCCTGCCCAATACAGAGGTGATCAAGCTGACGACGAACTACCGTTCGCCCCCGCGCATCATCCGGGCGTTTGACCATTGGATGGCTTCGGCAGACTGGGCGAACCCGGATGGCCAGCCATTCCGCTACGACAAGACGATACAGCCTGCGCCGGATACGGACGTGCCCGACTACCCGGCCGTCTTCTCAATCTGGGGGCAGGACGAGGGCGACGAGGCGGAGAGGTTCGCGGACCTCGTAGCCTTTCTGAAAGAGCGAGAGGTCGTTTCCGACTTCAGCCAGGTCGCGTTGCTCCTGCACAGCGTCAGGGGAGACCACAGCGCACGCTTCCTGGCGGCCCTGGAGGCACGAGGGATCAAGTCATTCTGCCCAAGGGCCCGCAGGTACTTCGACAGTGAGGAGGTCCGCCTGATGGTGGCGTGCTACGCCCTCATCCTGGGGTATCACGGAGAGGGCCGGGGCGAGCTTCACGGGCGCACGCTGCAGGGGCTTGCCAAGTACGTTGACGACTGCATCGTTGACCTGGCGCGGGGGTGCGCTCTACCGCACCCGCTGGCTGGGCGGCTCCAGGGGTACGCCGCAGAGATTGCCGGACTGGGCCCAAGGCAGGGGTTGGACAAGCGGCCGTCCGATTACCTGTACGAACTCCTGGCCTTCGAGCCGTTCATCTCGCTGGTCAGGAACGAGAACCGCGCCCGGAACCTGGCGGTGCTGTCCCAGCTCATCAACGCGTTCCAGAACTACTATCACTACACGGTCATCACCCACAAGAACCGGGAGTACATCAGATTCCACTTCTTCAATAGCTTCCTGCGGCTGCTGTACGACGGCGGCATCAACGAATACGAGGACCCCAACCAGCCGTTCCCCAAGGGGCACGTACAGGTGATGACAATCCACCAGGCCAAGGGGCTCGAGTTCCCGGTAGTGGTCGTCGGGTCTCTGACCGCACAGCTGTCCACCAAGAAGCACATCGACAGGGACCTCGGGCCGTTCTACAACCGGCCGCCGTACGAGCCAGAGAGCCGGGTCACGGACTTCGACCGCATGAGGCTTCATTATGTTGCCTTCTCCCGTGCGGAGAAGGTCCTGGTGCTGACCGCCCACGCCGTTCCCAAGGCCCGATTCGCCCCGATCTGGCAGGGTCTGCCCCAGTGGCCCTACGTTGAGCGGGAACTGCTGGCCGCGCAGAGCTTCCTCCACAAGGAACGGGTTCCACTGAAACGCAAGTACAGCTTCACCGGCGATATCAGGCTGTACGAGACCTGTCCGCGGCAGTACCAGTACTTCAGGGAGTACGATTTCACGCCCTCCCGCTCGGCGGTCATTTTCTTCGGACTGCTGGTCCACCAGACCATCGAGTCCGTGCACCGGGTCGCGATGGACGGCGGGCTCGACGCGCTGGACGAAACGGCAATCCGGGCGATGTTCGAGCGCGAGTACAGCTTCCTCACGCTCTCAGACGTGCGGGCAATCGGGCCGAAGTCCAAGGAAGCCGCCTTCCGGCAGGTAATGGACTATGTCCGGCAGAACCAGGACGAGATGCGGCGTGTCATCGAGACCGAAGTCGACGTCTCGCTCGAGAAGGAAGGCTACATACTGACCGGGAAGGTGGACCTACTGATGGGCGGCGACGGGAAGCTGGAGGTTCTTGACTTCAAGACGTCTCCGAAGCCGAAGGAGTCCCCGGAACTCCTGTCCCGCTACGAACACCAGTTATGCACGTACGCGCACATACTGCAGCGGCGGCACGGCAAGTACCCGGACCGTCTGATGGTCTACTGGACCTCCGAACCGCGCAAAGAGGACGCCATCGTGGAGTTCGCGTACCGCCCGGAGCTGGTAGACTCCGCCGGCAGACACTTCGACGAGGTTGTAGCCAGGATACAGGACCGCGACTTCGGCATCGTCGTGCGACCCGAGAAGAAGATATGCAAGGAGTGCGACCTTAAGAGCCTGTGCCGGGCAGAAGGAGTGATACGAGATGAGTGATACACCTCGGCCGCAATCGCTATCACGAAGCACAAACCACATGGGCAATATCGAGGCGCGGCTGCGCGATTTGCGGGGTTTCGCCACGTTGGCCTACGAGCTGATACAGAATGCCGACGACGCCGGCGGAGCGACTGAAATCAGGTTCGATGTGCGGGACGACGCCCTAGTGGTCGACAACGACGGCGTGTTTACGGACTGCAACCACCAAGATGCTGTCTCGTGCCCGTGGAAGGAGGCCGGCGGGCACCGGTGCGACTTCCACCGGTTCCGGGAGGTTTCCAGCGGGGACAAGCGCGAGGAGGCCGGTACGACCGGGGCGTTCGGCGTGGGTTTCGTCGCTGTATACCAAGTCACCGACCATCCAGAGCTCATCTCTGCCGGGCAGCACTGGAAGGTCCATGATGACAAGCAGAGGGTGGAGGTCTGTGCCGGGTGCTCCAGCTGCCAGGCAGGCGACCTGCCGGGAACCCGGTTCATCCTGCCCTGGGCGAGAGACGCGAAATCAGGAATAAGGAAGAGACTCAAGGTCGAGGCGGTGACCGCGAGTTCCATCGAAGCTCTGGCCGTTGAGCTTGAGAAGGCCCTGCCGCTTGCGATGCCATTCCTCAAGCGGGTGCGCCGCGCGGAGCTCCGGCGCAACGGGGACCTCAAGCTTAGAGTGGAACAGACATCGGCCGAAGGACGCATTAAGGTGTCGGGCGAGGGGCAGACCCGCACGTGGATGGCACTCCGGGAGAGCTTCGTCGGCGATGCCGAGTCGTTGAGGCAAAGGCATCCCGAGTTACTCGACGACAAGCGTACCTCGAATGTCACCGTGGCCATTCCGTTGGACCACGATGAGGACGGATTGCTCTACGCTGTCTTGCCGACGCAGCAGATGACCGGGCTCCCTCTGCACATCAACGCCGACTTCTATACATCCAGTGACCGGAAGAAGGTCGTGTTCGAGCACGAGTACCAGTCGGAGTGGAACAGGGCGGCTATCGGGAGCGCGGCCCGGTCGGTCCGATACAATTTGCCGCGGCTGCGTGAGCTTCTGGCGCCCAAGGCCTTCTGGCGGCTGCTGCAGGCTGCAGAGAAGGTACACGCGGGCGAGCGGGAGGCCTGTGGGTTTGATTCGTTCTGGCGGGAGGTCATGCCGGTCCTCAAGCAGGACCACTGCGTCTACACTGCCGATGCCCAGTGGGTTAAGCCGGGCGACGCGTGTTGGTTTCCCGGCAAGGACCAATCTCCGTACCTCGGGTTGCTGTCCGGACTCGGCTTCCGGATGGTGCACGATGACTTGCGAGCGTTCCGCAACATCCTGGTCGGGGAGGGAGTAGAGGTGCCGCAACTCACCCCCGACTTGCTGCTATCAGCCCTTGCCCGCGCCGGCCTGACCAATCGCATCGACCGGGACGCGCGCCCGGATTGGCTGCAGGACGATGCTCAAGTCAGGACGCTGTGGGCCTTGCTGAAGGAAGTCTTCGGCCAATCGGGGGGCATCGACAGGCTTGGTTCGTACGCCTTGGTCCCGGTTAGTGAAGGAGCCATGGTTCCCTGCAGCGATGCTCACGTTTCGGATGGAGACGATACGGAAGACCTGTTCTGTGCTATCGACCCGAAGCTGAGGTTTATCGCTGGCGGCGTCAAGGATATCCCGATGCTGGCCGAGGTTTGCCCGAGCTTCGGGGTGACGCGGGCATTGGGCGTTCTAGGTCGAGTGGTCGCGGCCTCCGGTCTGGGCAGTCCAGCCTCGGATTCGTGGACGCCAAACCGCCTGCTAAGTTGGTTCGCCGACAGGGCGCTGGTCCTGAAGAGAGAACAGGGGCTGGCCGAGCGCCTTGCGAAGTTGCCCGTCTTCCCATGCGGGTCCGGCCTGAGGCCTCTCACCGGGCTCGCCTTCCCCGGCGATTTCACTGACCCGGTCGGCATCACCGATCTTCTGGACATGAAGCAGCTCGGCAACCTCAGCGACTTCATCAGAGACCTCGGTGGTCGGGAATTGACATTCTCCGCGTACGTCAGCCACTACGCCCCACGGGCGTTCACGGATAAGGATGTACCTGCCGGCAAGAAGCGGAGCCTGATTGACCTGCTGGCTAGGAAGCTGTCGGAGTTCGGGGAGAACGACGAAGCGCGTGCGGCACTGCGCGGGGTAGAGTCCGTCGAGTGCGAGGACGGACGGTGGCGCTGTCCGTCCGACGTGTACATTAGGACCAAGGATGTCGAGGACACCCTAGAGAGCAACCCCCAATACGCGGCAATGCCGGGCGGCGGGTCCGAAACATTGCTCAACTTTTTTCGCTGGCTGGGCGTCGCAGGCAAACCGAGAGCCCGCGATTTGGTCGCACGGGTACGTGAGCTGGTGGCGAAGCCGCCGAGCGGAGCTGCTCGTGTCAAGGTCACCGCCATCTTCGGCTATCTCGGCCGCGAGCTGGGTTCGCCCGGGGCCGAGTCGCCGGAGTACGCTGTCTTGAAGGAGATGGCCTGGCTTCCGGCGCGGGGCAAGGGTAGCCGCTGGTACAAACCCGTCGAGCTCTACGCGACCTTCGAGGACTACGTCTTCCATACACAGGCTTCCTTTCTAGATGTGCCCAAGAACGTCGAGAGCGCCAGCAGGTCGCTGCTGGATTACCTTGGCGTGAACATCAGGCCCACGGTCGCGATGGTCGTCAGGCACCTGCAGCAGGAAGCCGCGAGGAACGCAACGGTCCACCGTGAGGTCTACCGGTTTCTCAACGAGAACGCCGAGGACGCGGCGGTGCAGCAGTTGCGAGGCAAGAACTGCCTGTCACTGGGGGACAGGTACGTCGCGCCGGAATGCGTCTACTGGAACCGGCATCCGTTTGGCCGGTTTCGGTACCAGCTGACGGAGGACCTGCACGCCTACGGCAAGCTGCTTGGCAGGCTTGGAGTCCGAAAGGACCACTCCACTGAAGACGCCATTGATGTCATCCGGGACATCTCGGGCGAGTTCAAAGAAGGCAATCGTCGGCTTGATGACCACGCATACTCCGTGCTGGTGAAGTGCTGGGAGATGTTGAGCGAGGTCGTCGATGTTGATGCCTCCATTTCTGACAGGATTCGCAACAGGCTGGGGTCGGAGAAGGTGGTTCCGAATTCAAGGCACGCGCTGTCGCTGCCGGGCAAGATGTACTGGGAGGACCGGGCCGGGCTTGCGACGAAGTTCGGCGGGTGGCTGGCTCTCAATGTCGTCCCGAGGATTGACGGAATGCGGCGCGCTCTGGAGGCGGCGGGGGTATTGTCACTCGCCCAGAGCGTTACGACAGAGGTCGTTGAACGCCCCGACCCGGTCGAGGACGAGTCCCTTCGTGCCGTAATCCGGGAGCGGGCAAGTCAGGTCAAGCGCGTTCTTGCTGCAGCGCCCGCAAGGGGCAAGACGGATATGTCCGTTCTCGACAACCTGAGATGCTGGCGCGTGCGAGAACTCAAGCTGCTGTGGCGATTGTCCGCATTCAGGGAGGTGCGCGACTCCGAGCTTGAGGAAGTGTCAGCCCACTTCGATGCGGTCAGTTCCGCGCTGTACTACGTCCCGCACGAGACCGGTTGGCCGGTTCCTTCGATTGCGCGCGAGCTGGCGCTGGCGCTGTGCCCCGAAGCGGAACCCGGGCAGTTGGCCTCCGGCCTTAAGGAGGTTCTCGGCGCGGAGTCGCTCGAGGAAGCGGAGATGGTCCTGGGCGAACTCGGGTATGTTGGGGTCGAAGCGCTGCCGGACTCCGGGGCGGTTGAGCCCGGCGTGGTGGATTCGCTAGGCGGAGAAGGGAATGAGGGGCCGACCGTACCGCCATTTCCTTCCGACGTTGACCAAGCCGTCGCCGACATCCTCGGAACTGATACTCCGCCGCCCACGCCCCCACCGAAGAGCGACGGCGACCTACCGCGCGTCAAGCTGCGCAGTTACGTGTCACGCGGGCGGGGAACCGGCAGACAGGCTCCGGGAACCGCCCCCAAGGAGCAGCGTGACCGCGTGGACCAGGCTGGAGTAAGTCTGGTGATGAAGCACGAGCGGCAAGCTGGGCGCGAGCCCGACGAGAAGGAACACAATCATCCAGGGTATGACATCGAGTCCAAGGGGCCGGACGGCTCCATTGTCAGATTCATCGAGGTGAAGTCGATGTCCGGCACCTGGAATCCGCAGAATGACGCGCCGCTGTCGCGCGAGCAGTTCAAGGAAGCCCAGAAGAAGAAGGAGCTCTACTGGCTCTACGTCGTGGAGCGTGCCGATAGCCCGGAAGCGACCATGTACCGAATACAGAACCCGGCGACGAGGGTGGACGTGTTCATGTTCGACGATGGCTGGAAGGAAGTTGCCGAGCCGGAACCCGAGGAGGAGCAGGATGGCGAAGATTGAAGTCACCAAGACCGAGCTGGTGTGGCCGGGCAAGTACAACGACGACGGCACGCTTAAGGAGGTGCCCCGCGTCAGCCTGCCGTTCCAGGTCATCGAGCGAGTGAATGAAAGCCGGGCCACGCGCGTGGCGCAGAAGACCACCGGCTTGGGCTTGTTCGATGTCTACGAGGGCAAGGAAGGCGACACCTTCGAGGACGGCTGGCGCAACAAGCTCATCTGGGGTGACAACCTGCTGGTGATGGGCTCGCTGCTGGAAAAGTTCGCCGGCAAGATGGACCTCATTTACATCGACCCGCCGTTCGCGACTGGCGCGGACTTCTCCTACACAGCCGAGATTGGAGAGAAGGGTGAGGAGGTATACAAGGAGCAGTCTGCGATTGAGGAGAAGGCATATCGGGACACGTGGGGCGGAGGCAACGCGTCTTGGCTAGGAATGATACGTGATCGGTTCGTCCTTATGCGGGATCTACTCGGCGATACTGGTGTTCTTGCCGTGCATATAGACTATCGGATGCATGGTGCCGTGCGACTTCTCCTAGACGAGATCTTCGGGCCCACCCAGACAGTATGGAGTGGTCCTAGTCTGATGGACAGACGGATTGGTGTCTGTAGGGTCAGACTGGAGGTAACACGTGAGTACGGAGAAACAGCAGCGCAAGGTCTACACGCGTGAGTTCAAGATCGAAGCGGTCCGACTGA
>JAFGRF010000040.1 GCA_016935295.1 Caldifarciminota bacterium
GCCTCAAGACGGGCACGAAGGTGGTGCCGCATACCAGCGTCAAGCTGACGGTATCCGCCGGGCGCGCGACCTGCCCGCAGTGCGCCGCGCAGCGCGAACGAGGCGCGATGTTCTGCACGAAGTGCGGCTACAAGTTCTAGCGGGTATGCGCGAGGCCGGGGGCAGTCTGCGATTCGAGGAGGAAATGTGACCAGGCGGATGCCGCGGGTGATGCTGGTGCTGGTTGTGCTGGCGGTGGCCGCCAGCCTGGTGCTTGCGGCAAAGACCTGCCCGGACTGCGGGGCGGCCAACAAGGACAGCGACAAGTTCTGCAAGAAGTGCGGGGCGAGGCTGCCGGATGCCCCGCCGCCGCGGCGGCCCACGACGCCGCGCGTGTCGGGCAGCGCCAAGGTCACTGGCGGGGTCGTGCGCATCACATCTGACCCGACCGGCGCGGGTGTATCCGTCGACGGCCGTGACCGCGGCCGGACGCCGCTGGAATTGAGCGACCTCGGGCCGGGCCGGCATGAATACGAGCTCACCCGCAGGGGGTTTCGGACGTTCTACGGGGAATTCGCGATTTCGGGAAAACTCGGTTCGATTGTCGTTACCACCGACCCGGCGGGAGCCGAGGTACTGCTCGACGACCGGCCGAAGGGTACGGCCCCGGACAGCGGTCTGACCATTGCCGGGATCCCGTACGGTCGGCACACGATTACGGCGCGTCTCGGCGGGTATCAGGATGTGGTCAAGACCATTGACCTGAAATCGGCGGGGCCGGTCGGCGTTACCTGCCGACTCGGCTATGGCAAGGGATGGCTCGTAGTGGAATCCGACCCGCCCGGCGCCGGCCTCTCTGTCAACGACACGGCAGCCGGCAAGACGCCGTGCACGCGAGAGCTGGAGCCGGCCCTGTACGCGCTGAGTCTGCGCCGACCGGGCTGCTACGACTGGATCGGAGACGCACGCGTCCAGTTCTCGGAATCGACCATGGTCCGCGTCGTCATGGACCGGATGGAGACGAGGAAGTGGCCACTGCTGCTGGCGGCGGTCGCCGGCATCGGAACCGGAGTCGCCGCGGCCGTCAGGGGCGAGTCCGAGTACAAGAAATATGTGGCCGCGACTACGCCACCGGACGCCGTCAAGTACCGCAGATCGACGACCCAATGGGACATCGGACGAGATGTAGCATTCGCTGCTGGCCTGGTCCTCGGCGGAGCCTACTTCGTGGTCAAGTGGTAGTGCACAAGAGGTTCGGATTCCCAGTGTCGAAAACCGAAGCTGTCGGCAAGCTGGGGCTGGTTGCGGTTGCTCTTGCCGTCGTGCTGGTACCGACCTGCCGCAAGTGGGACAACCCGCTGGACCCGACCGGCAACTACCCACCATGGGAGCCGTCCAATCCTCACCCGTGCAACTCAGGCTTTGGACCAAGTGTCGGGCTGGTGCTGTCCTGGGAGAGCCACGACCCGGACAGCGGCGACGTGGCGTACTTCGCTGTCGCGTTCGGCACTGACCCGCTACCGTCGGTGTTCAAGGAAAACGGGTTCGACACGACCTTCCGACCGACCGGCGTGGCCTGCTCCACGCTGTACTACTGGCGGGTCAGAGCCTACGATGACTTCGACACCGTGCTCGGGCCGGTCTGGCGGTTCCAGACCGTCCCGGCGCTTGTCATGACCGCTCCGGATACAGGCGAACAGCTGAAGACGTACTCGACCGACACGATTGCCTGGACCGGGGGGCCACCGGAGGCGAAGGCTGCCTCAGGCACACCGCGCATCGCTTTCACGGCGGATGGCCGCAGCGGACGCCGGCCCGATGCTGCGGCGGTTCTCGCTGCCGCCGATTCGGTCGTGGTCAGTCGCTCGGCCGACGACGGCGCGTCGTGGATTCGGTTGGGTCGAGCGACGACACCCGGCCAGTACGTCTGGCAGGTGCCCGCACCGGCGACCGAATCCGCCCGAGTCCGGGTGCAGGTTCACGCCTCGTACGATACGATGGTCGGCATCAGCGGCCGGTTTGTCATCGCGGACTCGGTTGCGCCGCAGACGGCAGGCGTGACTTCGCGCGACTGCGCTTCGGCCCGTGCCAGCGGCGAAGTGCGTCGGCAAGCGTCCTGGCCGGAACCGCACGCTGAACCGGGTCTATGTCGCCAACCAAGGTGACGGTGCCCCATTGGTGCTCCGTGCCAGATCGAAGCGCAGCGACCAGCGGCGGTTGCTTCGTCTCAACATCGTTGTTCTGCCACACAGCCGACAGAAGGCGGGCGAATTGCCAGTGACCTGCAGGTGACGAAGTCCGTGCCGGACGCAAGCCGACATACGATCCGTCTGGCCGATGAGTTCGCCGTGCTTTCGCGTCGCATACTGCGTTCGGCCAACCAGGGCGTGGCACGTTCCGACTTCGCCCGCGAGGTGCTGACGCTGCTTCTCGATTTCTCTGCGTCAGACGAAGCGGGGCTGCGCGTGAATGAGGGGCCCCGGTACTACTGCGCCTCGTCGCGCAGCGGCGACCCTCGGTTATTCGAGTTTCGAATGTCCGCTCGAGGTCCCGGCGGCGAAGACAGAGGGTCGTGCGTCGGTGACAGCGAGGGGCTGAGCGTACTGTGTCAGCGAGTTGTTCGCGGCGCGGTTGAGCCGGGACTGCCCTGGTTCACGCGCAGCGGCAGCTTTTGGACCGGTGACGCAGCGCAGCCGATCGGGAGCGAAGGGCTGGTTTTGGGCGGCGAGCACCGTTCGTTGATCATAGCACCTTTTGCGGTTGGGGATGACAGCCACGCGCTGCTCTTGCTCATGAGTCGTGAGCGTGACTACTTCCGGGAGGGTGAGGTCGAGTTCTACGAGGGTGTTGCCCAGACCATAGGTGTAGCGCTGGCTGACCGCCGGGCCCAGGCCGCTCTGCGCGAGCGCGTCAAAGAGCTGACCTGTCTCTACGGCATCGACCAAGTCAGGGAGCGGGAAGACCTGTCGTTTCCTCAGACATTTCAGGCCATCGTTGAGCTGCTGCCCCCGGCCTGGTTGTACCCGGCCATTGCTCAGGCCCGGATACACGTGGATGGTGTTGACTACGCCACATCCGGGTTCCAGGGTGGGCCGCAGCGGCTCGCGGCCGACATCCTGGTTCGCGGAACCAAGCGCGGTCTAGTTGAGATCGAGTACACCGAGCCTAGGCCGGTACTTGACGAAGGGCCGTTCCTGCGCGACGAACGGCGGCTCATTGACGCCGTGGCTAGCCAGGTCGCGTCGATTCTCGCGCGTCGGCATGCCGAGGAGGAGCGTCATCGATTTGAGGAGCAGTTGCGACACGCCGATCGCTTGGCTACCATCGGCCAGCTCGCGGCCGGCGTCGCTCACGAGCTCAACGAGCCGCTGAGCAACGTGCTCGGGTTCGCACAACTCGCGCGCAAGACGCCGGGTCTGCCCAAACCGGCCGCAGACGACATCGACAAGACCGTTGCCGCCGCGCTTCACGCCCGCGACGTGGTGAGCAAGCTGATGCTCTTCGCCCGCCAGAAGTTGCCGACGCAGGGACAGGTGCAGCTCAACGAACTGGTGGAGAACGGCTTGCTCCTGCTCGAGTCCCGCTGCGCCAAGGCCGGAATCCGGCTGGAGCGTCATCTCGACCCAGTCCTGCCCGGAATTGCGGCCGACTCGGGACAGCTTCTCCAAGTGCTGGTGAACCTGGTCGTCAACGCGCTGCAGGCGACGTCCGCTGGCGGCAAGATAGCCATCAGCACTGAGCGGGCGGGCGACTTCGTTGCGCTGGCGGTAGCCGACACTGGCGCCGGCATGACTCCAGAAATCCTCAGACAGGTTTTCATACCGTTCTTCACAACCAAGCCAATCGGCGAAGGTACCGGGCTCGGGCTTTCCGTTGTCCACGGAATCGTGAGTGCGCACGGCGGCAGAATCGAGGTCGAGAGTGAGCCAAGGAGAGGCACGCGCTTCCGCGTGCTATTGCCGGTTTCCGTGCCCGCCGATGACCGAAACCGAGGAGGGCCTTGAACAGCACAGAATCCGCCAAGACGCTGCTGGTCGTCGATGACTCCGAAGCCACCCGGGAAGTACTGCAGCGCAACCTGGCTGTCGCCGGGTACAAAGTCCTAACCGCACCTGGCGTTGCCGAGGCGCTCAAGGTGCTCGACGGCACCAGGGTGGATTTGGTGGTCACCGACCTGAAGATGCCGGGTGTCAGCGGCATGGACCTGGTGCGGCATGTCCGCGAGAACCTGCGCGACACCGAAGTGATGATGATCACCGGATACGCCACGGTCGAGGGTGCGGTGCAGGCGGTCAAGACCGGCGCCGAAGAATACCTGGCCAAGCCCTTCACCGATGAGGAGCTCTTGGCGGCCGTAGGCAGAGCCTTGAGCAAGCTGCAGGTGCGCCGCAGCGCGGACCGCGAGACGCCGGGTCCGGGTGTCGTCTCCCCGGGCATGCTCGGCGAGTCCGAAGCGATGAAGCGTGTGCTGGCTGCGGTCGCCAAGGCAGCCTCGACCTCAGCCACCGTGCTCATCACGGGAGAAAGCGGCACTGGCAAGGAACTGGTCGCCCGCGCCATCCACTACGCCAGCGTTCGCGCCTCAGCGCCGTTCATGCCGGTCAACTGCGGCGGAATTCCCGAGGGCCTGCTTGAGAGCGAGCTCTTCGGGTATGTCAAGGGTGCCTTCAC
>JAFGRF010000041.1 GCA_016935295.1 Caldifarciminota bacterium
GGGCGACCCCGAAGAACCTTGCGCCGCTGGACGTTCCGGTCCTTCTCGACACCGAACGCAGAATCACGGACGCCGGCGTGCAGCAGATTAGCTCGGGTTTGCTTCCCGTCGGAACGGTCCTTCTCTCGTCACGAGCGCCAATCGGCTATCTCGCGATCGCCGAGACGCCCGTCGCTATCAACCAAGGCTTCATCGCGATGCTGCCAAAGGACGCCGTGTCCAATCTCTTTCTACTGCACTGGACGCGGTACAACCACGAAGTGATAGTCGGGCGGGCCAACGGTACGACATTCCTGGAAATCAGCAAGAGTGACTTCCGGCCTATCCCAGTCGCCGTGCCACGACCCGACGTGATGGAAGCATTCGATATCGAGGTGCGACCGCTGTATCGAAGGGTCGTGGCGAACACGCGCGAATCCCGCGCCCTGACTGCCATCCGTGACGCGCTCCTACCAAAGCTGATGAGCGGGGAGATACGAACGACGAGCGACGAAGTACGAAGGGCGAACAACAGAGGCGGACGGAAGGAACACGTCCGGTGAACGACGAGCGACGAAGTACGAAAGGCGAAGGACGAACCACGGGAGGGGGATGACGGAGTGCGAAGTGCGAGCAAGGATGAGCGGCAATGACTGACCTGAAGGAGCGGACGAAGCGGTTTGCGTTGGACGTTATCCGGCTCTGTGCCGAGCTGCCGCGGAAGCAGGAGTTCCTGATCATCGGCAAGCAGTTGACCCGCAGTGCGACTTCGGTGGGTGCCAACTACCGCTCCGCACGCCGCGCCAAGTCGCGGGCCGACTTCCTTGCCAAGATGGCTATTGTCGAGGAAGAGGCAGACGAGTGCCTATACTGGATGGAACTACTCGAGGGTCTCGGGTGCGCGTCTGAAGCTGATCTGCGTCGCCTGCGTGACGAAGCCGACCAGTTGGTAGCGATTGCGGTCGCGTCCAAGAAAACAGCCCGAGCGAACGACGAGCGACGAGACAAGAGCGACGAAGTATGAAACTGGTAAAGGAAGCGGGAACGTTCGACGTTCGGACTTCGCCGTTCGCACTTCGCCCAGTGTGGGTTGCGGATCCGGCGTGTTCGACGTTCGGACTTCGTCGCTCGCACTTCGCCCAGGCGTTCCTGCCGAAGCTGATGAGCGGAGAAGTACGCATTCCACAGGGAGAACCGAAGTGAGTACCAGAGTCCGTTCGCCGCTGATGGAGAAGCTGGTGGCGCTAGATACGCCGGAAATCATGCAGGACTGGCTCGACTGCGAGGAGCAGGTGATTGGCCCCGAGCACGTGGAGGAGTTGATTGGGCTGGCCCTCGATGAGGAGCTGAACAGCGCTCCGAGTAACAGCCGGGAAGTGTGGGTGCCGGTGCATGCATGGCGCGCGCTGGGGCAGCTTCGCGCCGCAGCGGCGGCCGAGCCGTTGACGCGGCTGCTGAGGCGAATCGATGAGGATGACGATGATTGGGTCGGAGAGGAGTTGCCGCGAGTGTTCGGGATGGTTGGCCCACCCGCGATTTCGCCTTTGTCCGAGTACCTGCGAGCCAACGACCATTCTATCTATGCCCGGGTCGCGGCCGTTCACGGTTTGCAGTGTCTCGGCTCGGACCATCCTGAAGTCCGAGATGAAGTGGCTGCCATCCTGTCGGGCCAGCTCGCCGCATTCAAAGCGAATGACCCGAGCCTGAACGGGTTCTTGATTTCCCACCTCATAGACCTGCACGCAGTCGAAGCCGCACCGCTCATGAAGCAGGCTTTCGACGCCGACAGCGTGGACCTGTTCATCTTGGGCGACTGGGAGGACGCCCAGGTTGAACTTGGGCTGAAACCCGCGCGGGAGAAACCGCGAAGGCCCACGCCGTTCGACCTGTGGCTTCGTGGAGAGCACGCATCACCAGAACCGGCGAGGTCGGCATCGGCACCGGAGACGCGACCGCTGACACGCCAGGCTCGCCGCAAGGCCGAGCGGGAAGCGGCAAAGGAGCGGAAACGACGACCGCAGTAGCACTGCTCAGGAGGAACGAGGAATGAGGAGTGAGGAGGCAGGAACGGACGGAGAAGCAGGCGGGACTCAGAGCGACGGCTGGGGCTTGCATCGGTCCGCGGTATAGTTATCATTCATGGCATGAATAACCGTCATGGGCTGCTTGGGCGCTGTCTTGCTCCGGCCCTGAGGCGTGCGCTGTCGCGGGCGCCGGTTGTAGTGCTGACCGGGGCGCGCCAGACCGGCAAGACGACGCTGGCGCGCGACATTCTCGGGCAGGGCCGCGCATACGTGAGTCTGGACGATGTGGAGATGGCCGACCGGGCCGAGCGGGAGCCGGACACGCTCCTCGACGCGCAGGTTCCGTTGACCATTGACGAAGTGCAGCGCAGTCCGGGGTTGCTGCTGGCGATAAAGCGGCGGGTTGACCGCAAGCGCGTGCCGGGGCAGTTCCTGCTGACCGGTTCATCGAATCTGGCCCTGCTCGGCCGAGTATCCGAGTCGCTGGCCGGACGCGCGGTGTACAAGACGCTTATGCCCATGACGTGTTCCGAACGGGCCGGCGGCGGCGCGTGCGGGCCCTGGGGCGTTCTTGTGGAATCGCCCGAGCGTCTGCGCGGTAGGCGGGTGCGGAGCATGGACTGGCGAGATGCGGCGTTGGCCGGCGGGCTGCCGCCTGCCGCACTGGCTCGGGACCGTGAAACCCGCGCCGAGTGGTTGGACGGGTACGTGAAGACGTATCTGGAGAGGGACCTGCAGATGCTCTCGACCATCGAGCGACTGGCCGACTTCCGCCGCCTGCTGCGCATCACCGCGTTGCGCACGGGGCGACTGATGAACCAGAGCGACATGGCGCGCGACGCCGGACTTGCGCAGCCCACGGCTCACCGCTACCTCGACCTGCTTGAGGCTTCGTATCTGCTTCAGCGGTTGCCGGCCTACGCCGTGAACCGCACGAAGCGCCTGATCAAAGCGCCGCGGCTCTTCCTGAACGATACGGGTCTGGCCTGTTTCCTGGCCGGTCTGCACGCAGCCGGGCAGATTGCCGGCAGCGACATGGCGGGTTTCATCCTGGAGAACGTTGTTCTCGGCGACCTGCTGGTTTGGCGCGAAACTCTGACTCCGGCCCCGGAAGTGCTATACTGGCGAACAACCGCGGGCAAGGAGGTGGACTTCGTCATCGAGCACGAGGGCAGACTGACGCCGGTCGAGGCTAAGACGTCCAGACGCCCGCACCTAGCAGACACGGAAGGGCTGGACGCCTTTCTTGATGAGTACCCGGATGCCGCCGCGCACGGACTGCTCGTTCACACGGGCGAGGAGTTCGCGCAGATGACGCCGCGCATCTGGGCGGTTCCGCTGGCTCTTGCCCTTGGTGTGGCCGGAGACACTGAGGCGTGATGAGGCCGCGGAGGCGCTATCGATGAGACCAGGTAGTGTTGCGCGAATTGGATAATGAACTGCGTAACAGGGCAAAAGGAAAGTAGAAAGTGCTAAGGACAAAGCAAAGAGGAGAGTGGAAATGACGAAGTCGGACTTCGGACTTTCCACTTCGTACTTTCTCCTTTCCGCGTTGGTTTGTCCTTTGTCCTTACGACTTTGTCCTTTCCGAAGTGTTGATGGGGTGTAAATGGCGATAGGCCGTTTCTCCGAATCCGTCGTCGAAGATGCGGCCTTGGCCTGGCTGTCCGAGCTGGGCTGGGCGGTGAAGCACGGCCCTGAGATTGCACCGGGTGAGCTGTTCGCGGAGCGGAAGGACTACGGCGAGGTCGTGCTCTTGGAGCGGTTCAGGACCGCTTTGCAGCGGCTGAATCCGGGCCTGCCTGAGGACACCTTGGCCGACGCGGAGCGGCGGGTGCTGAGGCCGGACGCGCCGATGCTGGACGTGAACAATCAGCAGTTCCATCGCTGGCTGGTGGACGGCATCACGAGCGAGTACCGGGCGTCAGACGGCGGACTGCGCGGGCATCCGGTTCGGCTGGTTGACTTCGACGACCTCGACAACAATGACTGGGTCGCGGTCAATCAGTTCACGGTAGTCGAGAGCGGGCACAATCGCAGGCCGGATATCGTGCTGTTCGTGAACGGGCTGCCTCTCGCAGGCATCGAGCTGAAGAACCCGGCTGACGAGAATGCGGACATCTGGTCCGCGTACCGGCAGTACCAGACCTACAAGGCTGAAATACCGTCACTCTATACCTACAACGATGCCTTGGTGATTTCCGACGGGCTCGAGGCACGGATGGGCACGTTGACCGCGGGTAAGGAGTGGTTCCTGCCGTGGCGCACGATTGAGGGCCAGGAGGTCGAACCGGCTTCAAGGCCGCAACTGGAAGTGCTGTTGCGTGGGGCGTTCGACCGCAGACGGTTCCTTGACCTCGTGCGCTGGTTCATCGTGTTCGACGATGACGGGTCGGGCAGGCTCACGAAGAAGATGGCCGGGTATCACCAGTTCCA
>JAFGRF010000315.1 GCA_016935295.1 Caldifarciminota bacterium
ACCTTGTTCGTCTGATTACTATCCCGGTCGCCGTCGATTTCGTCATGGCATCCAGCTACGGGTCGGGATCTGAGAGCTCCGGCGCGGTCAAGATAGTGCTCGACCTGAAGTCGCCGGTCGAGGGCCGCGACGTTCTGGTCGTCGACGATATACTCGATTCGGGTCTGACTCTCAGGTACATCGTCGATGACCTCAGACGCAGGAAACCGCACAGCCTCAGGGTGGCGGTCCTGCTTGACAAGCCCGAGCGTCGCCGCGCGGACATCACCATTGACTACATCGGCTTCGAGATACCAAACAAGTTCGTAGTCGGCTACGGAGTTGACTTTGCCGAGAGGTACCGCAACCTGCCGTACATCGGCTACATCGAGGAACCCGCGGCAAAGAACCCGGATTCCGGATTGTGAGCCACGAAGGCACGAAGTCGGATGAAACGAACTGCCCGATTCTGGCCCCCATTCGTTTCGTGGCCTTCGTGTTTTCGTGGCGTCTGCATCGATTCCGGCGAAAGGATGAAGCATGAAGCGTGAAGGCCGAAACAAGGGCAGCAAGGGCAAAGTGGGAAGTGGAAAGTCCCAAGTCGGGACTTCGCCATTTCAACTTCCTCCTTTCCCCTTCAGTCTGCCCGCTCTGCTGGCCGTGGCGCGGGGTGACGAGCCGGCCGACCTTGTGCTCGCCAACGGCCACATCATCAACGTCTTCACCGGCCAGGTCCAACGCGCCAATGTCGCCATCAAGGACGGGAGAATCGCCGGCGTGGGGCCGGAGTACACCAAGGCGCTTGAGTGTTACGACCTTGGCGGGCAGTACATCCTTCCCGGTTTCATCGACGGCCACATCCATATCGAGAGTTCGCTCCTCTCCATGCACGAGTTCGCGCGCCTGGCCCTGATTCACGGCACAACCACGGTTATTGCCGACCCGCATGAGATTGCGAACGTGCTCGGCCGGGCCGGGGTCAAGTACATGCTCAAAGCCAGCGATGGCGTAGTGCTCGATGTGCTGCTGATGGCTCCTTCGTGCGTGCCGTCCACCAGCATGGAGACCTCGGGGGCGACCATCTCGGCCAAGGACACGGCCGTCCTGCTCAAGCTGCCGCGGGTCATCGGCCTTGCGGAAATGATGAACTACCCCGGTGCGGCTTTTGGCGACAAGGAAGTCCTGGCCAAAATGCAGACCGCGAAGGATTCCGGGAAGCCGATCGATGGCCACGCTCCGGGCGTAGTCGGTCAGCTCCTGCAGGCATACATCGCGGCCGGGGTCGGCAGCGACCACGAGTGCATCGGGCCGCACGAGGCGCTGGAGAAGCTGGGCGCGGGCATGAGGGTAATGGTGCGCGAGGGATCGGCCGCGAAGAACATGACCGGGCTGTTGCCCATAGTGAACGACTTCAACATGCGCCGGTGCTGCTTCGTCACGGATGACAAGCACCCGGAGGAGCTGCTGCACCACGGGTATCTCGATGCTACGCTGCGCAAGGCGGTCTCGCAGGGCATGAACCCGGCGGCAGCCGTGCAGATGGTCACTCTCAACCCTGCCGAGTACTTCGGGCTCAAGGACAGAGGCGCGATTGCGCCCGGGTACATTGCCGACCTGGCAGTAGTCGGCGAGCTGCCGCGCTTCAACGTGCGGATGGTGTTCAAGAACGGCAGGCCGGTCGCGCAGGACCGGAAGCTGCTGGTTAAGCTGCCGGAGGTGAAAGACAAATCCGTTGCCGGCACTGTGAACATCGGCAGCCTCACTGCCAAGAGCTTCGTCATCAAGGCGCAGGACGAGCTGGCGCGCGTCATCCGCATCGTGCCCGACCAGATTATTACCGAGAAGCACGTCCTCGCCCCGACCGTTCAGAAGGGACTGGTCGTGGCCGACACGGAAAGGGATATCCTCAAACTGGCCGTCATCGAGCGGCACAAAGGCAGCGGCCGCATCGGTCTCGGCCTGGTGTCGGGATTCAGCCTCAAGAAGGGCGCGCTCGGCACAACGGTCGCGCACGATTCGCACAACATCATTATAGTCGGCACCAATGACGCGGACATGCTCAGGGCGGCGAAGGAGCTCAAACGGATGGGGGGCGGGTTTGTGGCGGTTGCCAACGGCAAGGTCGCTGGAGCCCTTGCCCTGCCCATTGCCGGGTTGATGTCGGACCGGCCGGCCGAGGAGGTAGCGGAGAACCTCAAGAAGCTGCTGGACAAAGCGCACGTCTGGGGCTCGCGCCTGGCTAATCCGTTCGTGACCCTATCGTTCCTTGCCCTGCCCGTGATTCCTGAACTCAAACTCACGGATCGCGGTCTGGTTGACGTGAGCCAGTTCAAGGTCGTGCCGCTCTTTGAGTAGCTCTGGATTTGGAGTGCGGGAGCGCAGCTCCCGCTTTTCCGGAAAGGCGGCAGCATACGCTGCACGCACTCCAAAGCGTTCGGAGCGCGGCGAATGACGAGACGTTACATCGGCGTGATCGGCGCGGGCGAGTGTGACGCTGAGCTCGCGGAACTGGCTGAAGCAGTCGGCCGAGGCATAGCCGAGGCCGGCGCGGTGCTGGTCTGCGGCGGGATGGGCGGCGTGATGGAGGCGGCGTGCCATGGTGCCAAGGCGGCGGGTGGCACGACCATCGGAATTCTGCCCGGTCGGGACAGGAACGGAGCCAACGAGTATGTGGACTTTGCGATCGCGACCGGCATCAACGAGGCCCGGAACCTCGCCATCATCCGGACTGCAGACGTCCTGATTGCAGTTGGTGGGTCCCACGGTACACTGTCGGAGATCGGATTTGCGCTCAAGGCGGGCAAGAAGGTGGTCGGGCTCAGGACTTGGGACATCGAATGTATAGTCCCGGCCGCGACCGCCGACGAAGCCGTCCGACTGGCAGCAGACTAGAAGCAGCTCAACCCTAGAGGAGACTTCATGGCCGAATACAAGAACTTCATCAACGGCAAGTTCGTGCCTGCCAAGTCAGGCAAGACCTACGAGAACCGGAACCCGGCAGACGCCGACGACCTCGTCGGCGTGTTCCCTTCGTCCGATGCTGCCGACGTGGCCGATGCCGTGGCCGCGGCCAAGGCAGCCTACCCCAAGTGGAAGGCGACGCCGGCTCCGGCGCGCGGGGAGATCATGCGCAAGGCGACCGAGAAGCTGATAGCCCGCAAAGAAGAGTGCGCGAAGATAATGACCCGCGAGATGGGCAAGGTGCTCAAGGAGACGCGCGGGGACGTGCAGGAAGCTATCGACACCGGGCTGTACGCGGCAGGGGAGAGCTGCAGGCTTTGGGGTACGGTCGTGCCCAGCGAGCTGGCGAACAAGATGGGCTACGTAACGCGGCAGCCGATGGGCGTCTGGGGCATGATCTGCCCATGGAACTTCCCGATGGCAATCCCCTCCTGGAAGGTCTTTCCGGCGCTCACCTGCGGCAACACCGCGGTCATCAAGCCGGCGACTTTCACCCCGGCGTCGGTCCACGAGTTCGTGTCTGCGCTGACCGAGGCCGGCGTGCCGCCGGGCGTCGTGAATATCGTCTACGGCGGCGGCTCGGCCGTTGGCGAGGCGCTGCTCCAGCACCCGGATATCTGCGGCGTGTCGTTCACCGGCTCATCCGAGGTCGGTCGGAGAATCGCCGAGGTCTGCGGCAAGAGCCTGAAGCGCTGCTCGCTCGAGCTGGGAGGCAAGAACGCGGAGATCGTGCTCGATGACGCTGACCTCGACCTCGCACTCGAAGGCGTGCTCTGGGGCGCGTTCGGTACTACCGGGCAGCGCTGCACCGCGACGTCGCGGCTCATCGTCCAGGCCGGGGTCTACGACAAGTTGGTAGGCATGGTGGTCGAGCGCGCAAAGAAGCTCAAGGTCGGCAACGGACTCGACGAGAGCATCGAAGTCGGGCCGTGTGTGAGCGACGGGCAGCGGAAGACCGTACACGGCTACGTGGACGTGGGCAAGAAAGAGGGTGCCAAGCTTCTCTGCGGCGGCGAGCCGCTCTCGGGCGGGGCCTTTGACAAGGGCTTCTTCTACAAGCCGACCGTGTTCGGTGACGTGACCCACGCGATGCGAATCGCCCGCGAGGAGATCTTCGGACCGGTGCTCTCCTGCATCAAGGTCAAGGACTTCGACGAGGCGGTGAAAGTGCTGAACGATACGCCCTACGGCCTGTCATCGTCAATCTACACGCGAAATGTCAATCTTGCGCTGAAGGCGGTTGAGACAATCGAAGCCGGCATCACCTACGTCAATGCGCCGACCATCGGCGCCGAGTGTCACTTCCCGTTCGGCGGCGTGAAGGACACCGGCAACGGCCACCGTGAGGGCGGCTGGACCGCGTACGACATCTTCTCCGAGCCGAAGACGGTCTACATTGACTACTCCGGCGCGCTCCAGAAGGCGCAGATCGACAACGCGGAATACTAGAGACTGACCTGACTATCAACCGGGGCGGGCTTGTCCGCCCCGGTTTCTGTTGTCCGGCAGCATGGGATAGCGACAGACGTCCTTGGTCGGGCGGAGAGCCGGACAAGGAGCGGGGCGGCAGGAGCCGCCCCGGGTGTGCCCTAGGTCTTCTGTTCTAAGGCTGCGGTGGTAATGGCGGAGGCGGGGGCTGGTACTCTTCGGTCCTCTCGGTTGGCTCGTTCTTGCGGGCCACGCGGATGATGGCGAAGCAGGCGAGCATGGCCAGGCCGATGAATCCGAAGATGAAGCCACCTGTGTAGTCGCTATCGTGCTGGGCCAGTTGGCCGAAGAACAGTGCCAGGCCGAAGGCGAGGAATATCGCCCCGGTAATCAGGAGGCCGTAGTAGTTGCCCTTCTGTTTCCGCGGGGGCGGCGGCATCATTCCTTGTTCTATCATCTTCATGCGTTCCTTGTGTCGGCGGTTAACAACCGCAAGGACGATGGCCAGGAGGGCGATTATCGCCAGTAGGGCTGGCGCGAATATCAGCGTGACGGCCACAATTCCGGTCGCCGAATCCAGGAAGGCAGATGGGGTCATGTCAGACTCCTCTCACTTGTTGATTCCCGACAGCCGCGCGACCGTGACGCCAGGCCGGTCGGGACGCGGTGCGCGGACTACGATTTCTTCTAGAATGCTGTTTGCACGTCGGGCCGAGCATACCACCTCTGGCATCAGGCCGACCTGTTGATGGTCTCTGCCGGCTCGGCCGGTACCGAGAACAGCGGCCGTGCCCAGGAACACCAGCACGGCCAGCATGCCCAGTCCTGCGAGTCTCTGTGTCTGTCTGGCTTGCTGCATTTCGCCCGTATGACGCTTGCGCTTGCTTGTTTGTTGCGTCGGGTGTAACATTCGGGGCAGGTTGGCGTCTTATGTCCAGGTACATGGAAAGCGTATCCGAACAGGTCCTGGTGAGCCGCTCAGCCCGGGGCGACGAGCAGGCCTTCGGGGTGCTGGTCGAACGCTACAAAGGAATGCTCTATTCGATGTCACGCCGGCTGATGAAGGACCCCGGCCGCGCCGAGGATGCGGCCCAAGAGTCCTTCATCAAGGCGTGGGCCGCGCTGCCCGGGTTCAAGGGCGAGTCGAAGTTCTCGTCGTGGCTCTACCGGATCTGCTACAATACGTGCATCAGCGAGTTGCGGAAACGGAAGCCCGAGGTGGAGCTTGACGAGGCGATGGGTGTACCGGTTGAGGGCCCGGTTCAGGAGTTCCGCAACCGGGACATCCAGGCGACGATACAGGAGGAGGTCAGCAAGCTGCCGGATGACTACCGCGCCGCGCTGACTCTGTACCATTTCAACGGTCTTTCCTATGAGGAGATTGCGAAGCTGACCCGCAAGCCGATGGGTACGGTGAAGGCTCACATCCACCGCGCCCGGGCCGCGCTCAAGACGCGGCTCCTGGAGCGGGTCGGATGGGACAACCTGAAAGAGGTGATGTGGCAGTGAACTGCGATGAAGTGAAGCGGTCTTTGCAGGATTACGTGACGCGCGAGCTGGCGCCCGAAGACAGGAGGGTCTTCGACGCCCACCTGGTCGAGTGCGGAGAGTGCCAGCGCGAACTGGCGCTGATGACGGCTGTCGTTTCGACGCTTGACCATCAGCCGGTGCTGGAACCGCGGCCGGGATTCAGCGAGAAGGTGATGCGGTCGCTGCCGAGGCAGCGTGTGTTCCTGCTCAGTCCGTGGTGGTCGCTGGTGCTGGCGCCGTTGCTCGCGGGCCTGGTGTGGTTGTTCCGTGGGCAGGCGGCGCGGGTGCTGGAGGCAGCTCTCAGTCGCTCCGGTCTGAGTCAGGTTACCGTGCCGACGCTGAGTCTTCAGCAGGCGGGCATCGCCGGTCTGGCCGTGGTACTGGTTGGATTGGCCGTCGCGGTTGGCGCCGGCGCGTACGCTTGGCAGGTGTACCTGCGCGACTAGGCGGCGCACAGGTTCCAGGTTTCAGGTACCAGTTTCCAGGGCGGACCGAACCGCGATGGTCTACTTCGGCTTCTTTGGTTTGCTTGGTTGGTTCTTGCAGGCGCGGACGATTGCGCCGAAGATGAGGGTCAATTCTCTGGCCTCGGACCATAGCTCGCGCGCCCTTTCCTTCTTGTCCGGGCACGCCGCGGCAAGCATGTGCAACCAGTGCTGCGTTTCTCGGGCCTCTTTGGCACAGATGCTGGTCTTGTGTTTGAAGTCAAGCCGCGATTCTGCCTCGCTTGCTTCCGAGTAGTTGGCACCCACACTCGTCGCCGCTCGCACCAGCTGAGAAAGCAGGGGACGCGTTATCGTATCCGGTTTGACTGCGCGAGCGTAGGCGATGACATCCACGCCAAACTGAGAGGTTTTCGCCACCAGATTCTGCCTGGTTTTGCCCGAGGAAGAACCCCGGGCAAGATGTGCAGAATTCACCGCGAGTGTTGATTCAGCCCACTGGCAACTGGTACCTGGTCACTGGGACCTCATCGGATGAGCCCCAGCCAGTCGCCCAAGAGGAACTGGAGCCGGCCGATGAAGAGCGAGATGCGGGCCATGACCGTGTAGCCGAATGACGCGCCGAAACCGACCATGATGAAAACCACGCCGACGTAGCTGATCGGCTTGAGCAACCCCTTGCGTTCGGACGAGAAGAAGAAGTAGGATATCGTGCAAATGACACCGAGGAGTATGATGACTGCCCAGACGCCCTGCTGCCAGTCAGCAAACGAGGCTCGCGTCACGATGGTCGCTTTGAGCTGCTGGATGATGGTGGCGTCGACGCTGCGGGGAATCGAGGCACCGGCGCCGTAGCCAAGCGCGATGGCGATGGGGAAGCGCACCAGCCATGATACCTTCGGGATGAACCGGGTGAAGTAGAGCGCACCGATCATGGCGATAGGAATCAGGTAGAGCTTCTGGCCCTGGCTGACCGGGCTGAACAGGTACGGTACGAGGATGCGGTGCCAGTAGAAGGTGATGGCATAGCCGTTGGCGATGCCGACAAAGAGGTGCTCGGCGAACCGATAGAATGGGTTCTCCCGGTAGAGGAACGAGAAGACGGCCATGGTCAGGATCGCCGCGACCCAGACCCAGATGCCCTCCGGAGTTAACGGGTTCGCGATGTTCATTGCTTCCCCCTGCGGGTGACGAAGTACCCGATGTTGCCGATGACGATGAACACTATGATTGCGAGGTGGGCCGCGGTCTGGGACGACATCGCTTCGGTCGCCTTGCGCCGCAGGCTGAGCGGTGATCCAGCGGCGGCCAATTTGTCGGCGAGGAGCTGTTCGTACTCGGCCGCGCCGCGCATGCCGGCGAGCATGCCGGTGAACTGACCGGAATTGAGGTAGGTGTAGTAGTCGGCGGCGGACACCGCGGTCGTTCCGCAGCCAATGCGGATTCCGAACTGGGTCTGAGCGTAGGCAACCCAGGACAGCGGTGTCGAGGAACCGGCGATGGAGACCACGATCCCGATGTCGTTGAAGTTCTTGATGTGCGGCGTTATCGGCAGTGACTCCGTAGTCACGCCGTAGTAGTCCACGGGAAAGACGTTGGTGATGCGCTCACCCATTCCGAGCATGACAGTGAGGAAGGGCGTCGACCATCCCCAGAAGACGTAGTCCTCGCCGTTGATGACGGAGTCCTCATGCGTCGTCGCCTTCTCGTTGAACTCGGACGCAACCTGGCGTAGAGCTTCCTCGCCGAGACCGAGACCGTAGACCTGGGTCGACAGCATGCCGACGCGTCGGCCGGTGGCGAAGGCGTGGCGCAGCAGCGCGATTGTCATCGGGTGCAGCTCGGCCTGCGTATCCGGAGTGTAGTCGATCGAGATGGCCAGCGCCTTTTCTTCGGGCATCGTGTCGATGTAGCTGAACAGCCGGCTCACGGGCGGCATGGCTTTCGGCTTGATGCCGAAGGGGAAGATGAGCGGGAGCATCACCACCAGCCAGATCACGAGGAAGACCCAGCGGCGATCGATGCGCTGGAGCCGGTCCCAGAAGCCGCTGCGGGTCTTGTCCGAAGCGGTCATGACCCGCCTCCGCCGAGCCAGCCGCGCTCAATGCCGAGGAGGATTTTGAGCGACGTGGCGAAGATGCCAAGGCTGACGCCGAACCCGATGCCGCGCTTGGCCGCGGTGTTGGGCACGGCCAGTATCCACTCCGCGAAGTCGGGCAGAGGGGGGATGACTATGCGGGTAAGAGGCACGGCGCCCAGCATCAGGATGAACGCCGCAGCGAGCAGCAGCGTTGCCTCGAAGTTGCGGGCCCGAAACGCACGGTAGGCGGCCGAGGCCATGAAGAAGGCGAGCAGGGCGAACATCGTGGCGGCGAGCGGCACCATTATGTTGCTGAAGAGGGTCTGGATGTGGAAGCTGAAGCCACCAACCTGAGTGGGCAGGATGCCGGGTCGGTTCGGGTCGATGCCGCCCAGGAGACCGATGATCGCACTGATGAAGAGCGCGACGATGGTGATGTAGGAGAACGGCCAGTGCGCGGCCTTGCGCTTGATCTTGATGAAGTGATGACGCAGGATTGACCCGACCCCAAGCACGAGGCTGAACGCCGCGATGATGCGCAGCACGTCGTTCCGGAAGACCTCGTCGACGCTGCGGACAATGGGATGCGGTATGAGGAATGCGGCGGCGGCGAAGATTCCCACCACGAGGACGATCAGGAGAGGTAGTTGTCTTTTCAAGTGGTCTCCTATAGTAGTTCAAGGACCGGCGCCCTGAACGCGACCGCGAGCAGAGTGCCGACGATGATGAGCACGAGGATGAGAGCCTTCGAGTAGTCCTGTCCCTTGATAGCGCCCAGCAGGACAGGTTCCCGCGACAGGTAGGCCGAGGCGGCGTAAAGTTCCTCGCCGATGAGCGTGTAGTCACAGGCGGTGATGAAGAACGGCAGCTGCGAAAGGGCGTCGGTTCCCGCGATCTGGACGGCGCCGGACATCGCGCCGGTCTCGGCGAGGATGAGCGACTCGGCCCAGAACATGCCGATGAGGAAGTTGGTGGCCGGTTTCTCGCGGGTCATGATGCCGTCAACCGCGGCCGCATACGCGAACTGCTGGTCGGTCACGAAGAAGACTATGTCCTGGTGGAAGGCGTCGGGCCGGCCGGCTTCCGTGTAGCTCTGTTTGACCGTCTCGCGGGCCACGGTATAGACGATCGGATCGCGGTTGGGCACGATGAGCGGCGTGCCGAACTTGGCGGTTTTCTTGGCGACCTCGCCCAGAATGTTGATGGAAGCGATGGTCGCGACGTCGTCGATGCTGGACAGGCCGGGCACGTAGAGGATGGGCCGGCCCATCTCCGTGGCCCGACCGAGCGCCTCCTCGACCGCGTCGAGTCCGGCGATCCGCCGCATGAAGAGCTTCGCGCCGCGCTTGGCCTGTCTCAGGAAGAAGATGATGAGGAAGCCGAAGACGAACGTGAAGACCAGCGCCGGGATGTAGTTGGTGTTGAACCACTGAGGTGTGCTGACCGCGTAGCCGGAAGGTTCGGACTCGGCCGGTTCGCCGTCGGTCAGGGCCAGTACCCGGTAGCGGCTACGCACACCGTCCGGCGTGCCTTCGTCGACGAAGCTGGCGAGGCGCGGCCCGGTGAAGCCGACCGTGTCCCACGCCTCTCCTCCTTCGGGTTGGCGTAGGATGCGGTAGCCCGTGACCGGGTCGGGCGAGCGTGTCCACGTTACGATTATGGCCCGGCCGCCGTCATTCGGGCGGTCGACTGCCGACACCCCGGTGGGCGGCGTGACGACCAGCAGCACGAGGGCCGCGAGCGTACTGGCAAACATAGTATTTTCCTCCGTTACTGCCTGCTGATGTGGATTCCCGAGGGAAATCAGGGGAAAGTCTATTGACAGAGGCAGGCAAGTCAACAAAATGAGGCCGTTGCAGGCGCAATCGGGCCGAGTGGCTAGCCAAGCAACCCCGGGGCGTTGATGCCAAAGGCAAGCGCGATGGCGGTCAGCCCGAGCAGCAGGACGATGATGATGAGTTTGGAGTAGTCCTGGGCTGCGAGCGCACCCAGCAGGAGCGGCTCGCGCGACAGGTAGGCCGAGGCGGCGTACAGTTCCTCGCCGATGAGCGTGTAGTCACAGGCCGTGATGAAGAACGGCAGCTGAGAAATCGCGTCGGTACCCGCAATCTGGACCGCGCCGGACAAAGCACCGGTCTCGGCAAGGATGAGCGATTCGGCCCAGAACATGCCGATGAGGAAATTGGTCGCCGGTTTCTCTCGGGTCATGATGCCGTCGACCGCAGCCGCATACGCGAATTGCTGGTCGGTTACGAAAAAGACCATGTCCTGGTTGAACGCGTCCGGCCGGCCGGCTCCGGTGTAGCTCTGTCTTACCATCTCCTGCGCGACCGTGAAGACGATGGGGTCAGCGACGGGCACGACAAGCGGCGTGTTGAATCGGGCGGTCTTCTTGGCGACCTCGCCGAGGATGTTGAGGGCGGCGATGGTGGCCACGTCGTCTACCCTTGACAGGCCTGGAACGTAGAGGATGGGTCGACCCATCTCGGTGGCGCGACCTAGCGCTTCCTCGACCGCATCCAAACCGCTGATGCGCCGGACGAACAGTCTGCGGCCGGCCCGGGCCCGCCGGACGAAGTAGACCACGAGCAGGCTGATGACGAGCGTACCTACAAGCGCGGCGAGCCTGCGGGGGTCGAACCACTGGGGAGAGCTTCCGACCCAGCCGGTGGGTTCGGTAGGCGCGCCCACAGTGTCGCGCAGGGCGGAGAGGGCGTAGCGGTAGCGCGTGCCGTCCGTGACCTCCTCGTCGAGGTAGGAGTCCGCTCGCGGGCCCCGGAAACCGACCCGCATCCACGTGTCGCCTTCTGCCTGACGCAGCACTACCCAACCGGTGAGAGTGCTGTCTTCGGAGGTCTGCCAGGTGAGTGTTATGGCGCCGCCGCCATCGCCGGGCCTGTCCTTTGCGATCAGTCCGGGATCAATCGGTCCAACGGCCAGCAGCAGGAGGACGGTGACGTAAGACAGGGCTACATTGTCCAGCGCCGGCGCTCGCGCTCCATCTGGGCGAGATAGCGCCGGGCTACGCCGGTCGGGTACTTGCCGTCGAAGCAGGCGGTGCAGAACCCCGGAACCGCCGTGTCACCGCGCACCGCGGCGGCCACACCTTCGTAGGTCTGATAGACAAGGGCGTCGGCGCCGACGAACTCCCGGACCTGTTCGGCAGTCCTGTTCTTGGCCGCAAACTCGCCCCGCGTCATCATGTCGATGCCGTAGACGCACGGGAAGCGGAGCGGCGGGGCGGTGATGGCGAGGAAGACCCGGCGTGCGCCCGCGTCGCGGACCATCTGGACGATTTCGCGCGAGGTCGTACCACGCACGATCGAGTCGTCGACGAGCATGACGTTTCTGCCCTGTACCTGGGAGCGAACCGGGTTCAGTTTCTGGCGGACCGACAGGATGCGCCGCTCCTGGCCGTGCATGATGAAGGTGCGGGCGATGTAGCGGTTCTTGATGAGACCCTCGCGGAGTTCGACCCCGAGGGCCGAGGAGAGCGCGCTCGCCGCCGGGCGGGCAGTGTCGGGCACGGGTACGATGACGTCCGGCCTGACTCCCTGGCGCACGACCTCTGCCGCCAGGCGTCCGCCGAGGCGCAGCCGGGCTTCGTAGACGTCGATGCCGTCGATGACTGAGTCAGGACGGGCGATGTAGACGAATTCGAAGATGCAGGGCCGCGGCGTACCGCGCTGTATCTGGCGCCGGTGGACCTTGCCGTCAAACCCGACAAACACCGCCTCCCCGGGCTTCACGTCGGCGAACTTGTGGAACCCGAGCCGGTCAAAGGCGACGCTCTCGGAGGCAAATGCGAATTCGCGGCCCGCGCGCGCGAAGGTGAGCGGCCGGATACCGTAGGGGTCGCGGAACGCAAGCAGGCCGCGTCCGTGGATGAGCGCGATGACCGAGTAGGCGCCGTGGACACGGCGAAACACCCCGCGGACCGCTCTGAACGCCGAGGCCGGCGTGAAGCGGCCGAGATTTGTCCGGTCCAACTCCTCAGCGAACACGTTCAATATCGATTCGACGTCGGACAGGCTGGTAAGCTGGCGGAAGTCATTGCACATCAACTCGCGGCGCAGTTCGAGGTAGTTGGTGACGTTGCCGTTGTGGGCCATGGCGATGCCGAACGGGTGGTTGACGTAGAAGGGCTGGGCATCCTCGGTCGAGCCGGGACCGCAGGCCGGATAGAGCACGTGGCCGATGCCGGTCGAGCCGGTCAGGCGCGAGAGGTTCTTCTCATTGAAGACATTCCCGACGGTGCCATTGCCCTTTTTCAGGTGGAAAGTGCCATCGGATGTCAGGACGCCGGCCGAGTCCTGGCCCCGGTGTTGAAGCGCAAGCAGGCCCTCAACGAGGTCAGGTCCCACCTCGTGCCGGGCCAGGAGGCCGATTATTCCGCACATGGCTGTATGTTACCGGCAGTCTGCGGCAAAGTCAAAAACGCGCGTCGTAGCGTTAGTCCGGCTGCTACAGCCAGCGCTGGCGCTCGCGTTCCATCTGTGCGAGGTAGCGCCGCGTGATGCCGGTCGGGTAGTCTCCGTTGAAGCAGGCCGTGCAGAAGGAGCGAGGTGTGAGGGACGAGCGACAAGGGCCGGCGACGGCCTCGACCAGACCCTCATAGGTCTGATAGACCAGCGCATCCGCACCCACGAGCCTGCGGACCTGCTCGACGGTACGGTCCTTGGCCGCAAACTCGCCGCGCGTCATCATGTCGATGCCGTAGACGCAGGGGAAACGGAGCGGCGGAGCGGTGATGGCGAGAAAGACCCTGCGTGCGCCCGCGTCGCGCACCATCTGAACGATCTCACGGGAGGTGGTGCCGCGGACGATCGAATCGTCGACCAGCATCACTGCCTTGTCTTTCATCTGCGAGCAGACCGGGTTGAGCTTCCGGCGGACCGACAAGGCGCGTCTTTCTTGGCCGTGCATGATGAACGTGCGCGCCACGTACCGGTTCTTGATAAGGCCCTCGCGTAGCCCGACGCCGAGTGTCCTCGCCAGCGAGTTGGCCGCGGGCCGCGCGGTGTCCGGAACCGGCACGACGACGTCGGGCCGCACTTCCCGCAGCGCGACTTCAGCCGCGAGGCGCTCGCCGAGCCGGAGCCTGGCATCGTAGACCCCGATGCCGTCCAGCACTGAGTCGGGACGGGCGAAGTAGACGTACTCGAAGATACAGGGTCTGGGGGTTGCCGGTCTGACCTGCCGGCGATGCACCTTGTTCCGGTTGTCCACAAGCACCGCCTCGCCCGGCTTCACGTCCGAGAACCGGCGATAGCCCAGCAAGTCGAAAGCGACGCTTTCTGAAGCGAATCCGAACTCCCGGTTCTGTTGCGCGAAGACGAGGGGACGGATGCCGCAGGGGTCGCGGAAGGCCAGCATCCCCTGTCTGTGAACCAGAGCGACGACCGAATAGGCTCCATGGACACGTCGGAACACGCCATCGACCGCTCTGAATATCGAGGCGGGCGCGAAGCGGCTGAGATCCGTCCGCTCCAGCTCCTCGGCGAACACGTTCAGTATCGGCTCGACGTCCGAGAAGCTGGTGAGCTGGCGGAAGTCCCTCTGCATCAACTCGCGTCGCAGGTCGGCGTAGTTGGTGACATTGCCGTTGTGGACCATGGCAATGCCGAACGGGTGGTTCAAATAGAAAGGTTGCGCGTCTTCGACCGAGCCCGGGCCGATCGTCGGATAGCGAACCTGGCCGATGCCGTTGTTGCCGGCAAGGCGGCCGAGGTTCTTAGGGTTGAAGACTTGGGCGACCGTTCCATTCCCCTTCTTCAGGTGGAAGGTGCCGTTGGACGTCAGAACGCCGGCCGAGTCCTGGCCACGGTGCTGGAGCGCCAGCAGGCCTTCGACCAGACGCCTGCCGGCCTCACGCCGGGACAGGAGTCCGATCACGCCACACATAAACTCATATGCTACCGGTAAGAGGGATAGACGTCAAAGAGCGACCCCGGCTACACGCCTTTCCCGTCGAACTCCGGGGTGAACTCGCGCCTGGCTGACGACAACTGCTGTGCGAAGCCCTCCTCGAAGCCCAGTTCCTCAAACCGACGCCGTACGGCTTCGTACTCGTCAGGTGACAGACGGCGGTTCATGCCCGGCAGCTCGGCCGCCCGGTGAACCGGGTAATACTGGGACATCAGGCTGACGCTCGTGCGCGGTCCGAGGTCTTCGTGAATCCACTTGAGCAGTTGCTTGCTGTCATCGGTGTGGCCAGGCAGCACAAGGTGTCGGATGATGAGGCCCTTTTCGATGACTCCGTGTTCGTCGTAGCGGTTCCGACCCACCTGCCGCCTCATCTCAGTGACGGCAGCCGAGGCGTAGCGGAAGTAGTCGGGAGCCGATGAAAACGCTCGCCCGAGTTCATCCGAGTAGTACTTGAGGTCAGGCAGATAGACCTGCACCAGTCCTTCGAGACGGGCAAGTGTTTCCACCTTCTCGTAGCCGTTGGAGTTCCAGACGACGGGAATCCGCAGTCTGGAGCGGGCGGCTTCAAGCACCGGGAGAAGCTGGTCGGAGTAGTGCGTGGGAGAGACGAGGTTGATGTTGTGCGCGCCCTGCTGTTCGAGATCGAGCATCATGGCCAGCAGCCGTTCGGGCGTGACTTCCCGACCCTTGCCCTGTTGTGAGATGTCGTAGTTCTGGCAGAACCGGCAGCGGAGGTTGCAGTGACTGAAGAAGACGGTTCCGGAACCGCGCGTGCCGGAGATGGGCGGTTCCTCCCAGTGATGAAGCTGGGCGAGTGCGATCTCGAACCGGTCGGTTGCGAGGCAGACTCCGAGTTTCATGGTGCGGTCGATACCGCACTCAAAGGGGCAGGCGCGACATTCCACATGACTATTATACAGGCGAGAGGCGGCGATGTCCTGCCCCGGCGGGGTTTGACATGCGGCAGGTGTCCGCTAGCTTTGACGTACATGAAACCGGAGCGATTGCAGAAGTACCTCGCTTCCTGCGGCGTCGGCTCACGGCGTCACTGCGAGGAGTTGATCGCCGGTGGCCGAGTGCGCGTGAACGGCGTGCCGGGCAGGATCGGCCAGTCGGTTGTCCCGGGCGAAGACCGCGTCGAGTACCGGGGCCGCGAGGTCAGGCCGGAAGCCGAGAAGGTGGTCGTGGCCGTGAACAAGCCGACCGGGTACCTCAGCGCCTGCTTCCGCGGCAGAGAGGAGGGCTGGCTGGTGACTGAGCTTGTAGATCTGTCCTTCCGGCTCTACCCGGTCGGCAGGCTGGACCGGGATTCCGAGGGATTGCTGCTGCTGACAAATGACGGCGACCTGGCGCTGGAGCTCACCCATCCGCGGTACGGCAAGGAAAAGGAGTACGACGTCGAGCTCGATCGGCCCGCAGGCACGGACCTGTGCGAACGGCTGCGGAGGAGTGTGCAGTTGTCCGACGGCCCGGCCCGCGCGGTCCGCGCCACACTGACTGGCCCGAATCACCTGAGCGTGGTGCTCGCTGAGGGTCGTAAGCGGCAGTTGCGCCGCATGCTCGAGGCGCTGGGATGCAGAGTCGTCCGGCTGCGACGGGTCAGGATTGCCGGGTTGCGTCTCGGCGACCTGCCCCTGGGCAAGTGGCGGCGGCTGACTGAGAAGGAAGTGAAAGAGAAACTCGGGCGGGCCTCAACCGAAGTCAGACGCCAGATTCCAGAGGGCAGGAGTCAGAAGGTAGAGACCGGAAAGGCCGTCAGCCGTGAGCCGTAGGCCGTCGGCGGCCCTTGTCTGTCTGCTGATGTCCGTGCTCTGCGTCCGGGCTCAGCAGCCGGAAAGGGAGCCGGTCGTGGTCGAGCCGCCGGTGCGGATCGGGCTCGCGCTTTCCGGCGGGGCCGCGCTCGGGTTTGCCCATATCGGCGTACTCAAGGTGCTTGAGCGCGAGGGCATTCCGGTTGTCGCGATTTCCGGCAACAGCATGGGTTCGCTGGTCGGTGGCGTGTACGCGGCCGGGTACTCCGCGTCGCAAATTGAGAGCCTGGCGCTGAACGCCGACTGGCGCATGCTCTTTAGTTCGAGCGTGCCGTTCGGTGCCCGTTATCTGCCGGAACGACAGCAGACGCAGCGATACGCCGTTCAACTGCGGCACAGGAACCTGGTGCCTTCTCTGCCCGGAGGCCTGGTCCCGCTGCAGAATGTCGAGTTTCTGCTGATGCGACTGCTGTCCGAGGTCGAATACAACACGGGCTACGACTTCGACAGCCTGCCGATTCCGTACCGGGCGGTGGCCGTTGACCTGGTTTCGGGTGAGAAGAAGGTGCTGGGGCGCGGCCGTCTGGAGCAGGCAATCCGTGCGAGCATCGCGATCCCCGGCGTGTTTGCGCCGGAGAGGCTCAACGGCATGGAGCTGGTCGATGGTGGCGTGCAGCAGTATCTGCCGGTCGACCCGCTCGACAGCATGGGAATGGACCTCGACCTCAAGATTGCCGTGCTCACGATGAAGCATAACGCGGAGACGGGAGTGTCGCTGGTCGATGTCGCCTCGCGCAGCATAGATCTGATGAGTCCTGGCGAGTTGAGGCGGCAGAAAGAGCTGGCCGACCTGGTGATTGAGCCAAACGTGGACCCGTTTACGCATTCGGACTTCGCCAAGGCCGCTGGCCTCATCGCCGCCGGTGAGTCCGCAACCCAGGCGGCGCTGCCGCGTATCCGGGAACTCATCGGTGCGCGTCGTCCCCTGCGATACCGCCGTCAGGTCGCGTGGCGACCGATGTCGGTCGTCCGGTCGGTCCGATTCGAGGGACTGAGAGTTACGCGCGAAGGTACGGTCCGGGACGAGGTCACGACGCGGCCTGCGGCGTACCTGGTTTTTGGCCGGCTGGTGGACGACCTGGTCAGGTTGTTCCACACCGGGTTGTTCGAGGATGTCAACTATCGGCTTGAAAGCGTCCGGAATGACTCCGTCGACGTGGTCGTCGAGGTGCGGGAGCGCGCCTATGGGTTCTACTCGCTCGGCATCAGGTATGACAACGTTGACGCCATCGGGTTCGGGCTGGAGGTCGGCCAGGGCAACATCGTCGGTTCCGGCGCGAGCGTACGGGCGGCGCTGGACTTGGGGAACCCGAACGAAATCCGGCTTGGACTGACGGGTACGAGTCTGTTCCGGCTGCCATTCGGCTACCGGCTGGACGGTTACGCGGGCTCGGTCGAGAGGTCCTACTACGAACAGGGCCGGAGGCAAGGGGTCTACACGGTCGGCCATAGCGGTGGCGTCGGCGAGGCCGGATACGTTGTCGGCCGGGATGCCTTCTTTGTCTTCGGGCTGAACGGGTACCGGGCAACATACGCGGTGGTCGGCAGCCTGCGCGACTCTCTCCGTGCGGAGTGGGTCGTCGGCCCGACCTTCCGGTTTGAGGCGAATACTTACCGCGATGTCGACTTCCCGACTGCGGGCATGGAGTCGCGGCTTGAGCTCAGGTCGTCGGTCAAGGCCATGAATGGTACCCGGCAGTTCGCGCGGGCGAGCTACTCGTACCAGCGGGCAATGCCGGTCTTCTCGTGGCTGCTTCTCCGGCCGGCTTTCGATGTTGGTTTGTCCTTCGGCGAGCCGGCCTGGGCTGAGCAGTTCCGGACCGGCGGCGCCGAGTTCGTCGGATTCGAGCCCAACGAATTCACTTCAGCCCAGCGTGTTGTCGTGAGGTTCGGCGCGGACCTGCGTCTGTTTCGGCTGTTTGGCCAGGAGAGCTACCCGGTCTACGCGCAGTTGATGGGTAACGTGGGCACGTTCGCACCGTGGAGCGACCTGCTGACAATAGCGAACGTCCCGTCGCTGCTGCACTGGGGCGTGGGCGTCGGGGCGCGCACAAACACGCCGGTCGGCCCTGTCCGACTGGTCGTCGGCGCCGGAGACTTCGGTCTGACACCCGCGGGGTGGCCGGCTACCGTCGCTCTCTTCTTCTCGGTCGGGCGCGAGTTCCGCTACACGAGATAGGACGCCCAACGCATCACGCACGACGCTCCACGCCAAGGGTCGGAATCCGGCATCAGGCGTGATGCGTCAAGCGTCGCGCGTCCCGCCGCAGGCCCGGACACACAACCCGCAGATGTACTGGCTGACGTAGCGTCTGCTCTGGAACTCCTTGAGCTTGGTGAAGCAATCGAGGTGCTTGAACTCGGCGGGCGTGTCCGAGATGGCCTTGGCCGGACAGGCGGCAACGCAGGCTCGACACGAGCCGCAGCCATTCTCCATCGCGTGGTCTGGCGCGAGTCCGAGGTCAGTCAGAACCGTTACCAGCCGGACCTGAGCGCCGTGCCGCGGAGTCACGAGGAGGTTGTTTCGGCCGAGCCAGCCCAGACCGGCGCCGACCGCGACGCGCTTGTGCGAGAGATGACCACGCTGGTTCTGCCAGTCAACGAGCTGCGACGCCGCGATCGGTAATGCCTGCGCCCCGAGATTCTGAATCAGGTTGGCAAGGTCGAGCGCCAGCCGGTCCAAGGCGAAGTTGACCTGTCGGTAGTGGTGTTCGTACAACTGGTTTGGATGGTCTTCCAGTGTGCCGAGCACGGCCGGTGAGAGGTGCAGCGCGATACTGACTGCCAGCGGTAGGTCGCGCACGGTCCTCTCCGGCAACAGAAAGTCGTCAGTCCTGATGTCCGAAAGCTGGCAGACGCCGAACCCAACCGCGCCACGGCTCCTGCAGAGTTCCTCCAGCGCTTCGCGGTTACTGCCGAAAGCCAAATGCCCTCCCGCAAACCCGAAACTCGAAACTCGAATTCCGAATGAAGCTCGAATTCCCAAATGATGGGCGGTTTCGGGTTTGTGCACTTCCCCATTCAATCGTCATTCGCGCTTCGGGCTTCGTCATTTCTTCCTAAGGTGCGCCATCAGGGCGAACACCGCTGCCGGCGTAACGCCCGGCATCCGTTGAGCCATGCCGACCGAAGCCGGCCGACTTCGTGCCAGCCTCTCGCGGACTTCGTTCGAAAGCCCGGGCACGCGGGCGTAGTCAAGCCGCTCTGGAATGATGATGGACTCCAGTTCCTCAAACTGCCCGAGCTGTCGTTTCATCCGCTCGATGTAGCCTTCATACTTGACCTCAAGCTCAACCAGGTCGTGGACCTTGGAGTGCGGGAGCGAAGCTCCCGCTTTTCCGGAAAGGCGGCAGCCCGGCGCTGCACGCACTCCAAAGGCCATCTCCTCAAGGTCGGTCCATGTCACCTCCGGCCTGCGCAGCAACTCGACGGGCGGCACTGATTCCGCAATCGGCGTCGTGCCGAGAGCCCTGAGCTTCCGGTTCACCTTCCGTGTCGGTTTGATTCGGGCTGAGCTGAGCCAGGCGTTCGCCTGCTCGCACTGCTTCTGCTTCTCCTGAATCCGACTGAACTGCTGGCCAGTCAGCAGCCCGAGTTCGTGTGCGCGCGGCCCGAGCCGCAAGTCGGCGTTGTCCTCGCGCAGTAGCAGACGGTACTCGACCCGGGCGGTGAACATCCGGTATGGCTCGTCCGTGCCTTTGGTCACGAGGTCGTCAATCATGACCCCGATGTACGAGTCGGCGCGGGTTAGAACCAGTGGTGGCTTCTTCAGCACCCGCAGCGCGGCATTGGCACCCGCGACAACTCCTTGGGCCGCAGCTTCCTCGTAGCCGGTGGTGCCGTTTATCTGCCCGGCGAAGTACAGGTTGCGGACCACGCGGGTTTCCAGAGTGGGGTAGAGCTGGGTCGGATCCGAGTAGTCGTGCTCGATTGCATACCCCGGCCTGAGCATCCGGCAGTCCTCAAGACCCTTGATGGAATGGAGCATCCGAAGCTGCAGGTGCACCGGCAGGCTGGTGGAGATGCCGTTCGGATAGCACTCGACCGTGTCCGTTCCTTCGGGCTCGATGAAGATGTGATGCCGGTCGCGGTCCGAGAACTTCACCACCTTGTCCTCGATGGACGGGCAGTAGCGCACGCCCCGGCCCTTAATGACGCCTGCGTACAGCGGCGACTGCTTGAGGCCGGAGCGGACGATGCGGTGCGTGGTCTTATTGGTGTACGTGACGTAGCAGCTTGCCAGGTTCCGGGGTGGCTCGTCGGTCCAGTCTGAGAACGGCACCGGTGGCTCGTCACCGTCCTGTTTCATCATAGCCTTCAGGTTCAGCGAACGCATGTCCAGCCGTGCCGGCGTCCCGGTTTTGAACCGGCCGACGTTGAAGCCCAGCTCGCGCAGATTCGCACCGAGTCGCTGCGCCGGCGCTTCGCCCAGGCGGCCGGCCGGGAAGTTCTCAAGGCCGATGTGAACAAGGCCGTTCAGAAACGTGCCCGGCGCGAGCACGACCGTCTCGGCCCTCAACTGTTCCCCCAAATCCGTCTCCACGCCGACGCACGTCTTCCCCCTCACCATCATCCTCGCTACCGTTCCCTGATACAGCGTAACCGCCCTCGTCTCTCCCTCTCCGCCCCGGGGAGAGGGCTGGGGTGAGGTGTCCGAATGTCTCCACTTCTGACTTCTAGCATCTAGCTTCTGGCTTCTGACTTCGTCCGCCCCTTCGAGGAGCTGCTTCATCAGTCTTCTATAGAGCTGGCGGTCCACCTGCGCCCGCGACGACCGCACCGCTCTTCCCTTGCTCGTGTTCAGTTGTCGGAAGTGGATGCCGGCCTTGTCGGTCAGTCGCCCCATCGCGCCGCCCATTGCGTCGAGCTCGCGCACTAGTTGGCCCTTGCCGATGCCGCCGACTGCGGGATTGCACGACATCAGGCCGATGGTGTCGAGGTTCTGGGTCACGAGTAGAGCCGAGCAGCCCATCCGGGTCGCAGCCAGCGCCGCCTCGGTTCCGGCATGCCCGGCCCCGACCACAATCACATCATACATCAGCTCGCGTTTCATCGGCTGCCTGATTCTAGGTGTTCGCACCGGTGAGTCAAACGCCTGCGGCCGGGGCCTGAGCAGCAACCGCGTGCCGCAGGCTGTCGAACGCTCATCGTTTCTCTGGGCGACGAGCGCGCTTGACGTACAGCCGCGAGCGGGCCATAATGGAGCCGTGAATCGCAGGAGACTGCTCCTTCGCTTGACTCAGGGCTCGGTTCAGAATGTCGCCTTCAGCGACATGGTCGGCATGATGCACGGATTCGGGTTCAGTCTGATACGAACCAGCGGGAGTCATCACATCTTCACCAGAGATGACGTGCCCGAGCTGGTGAACATCCAGAACGTTGGTGGGCAGGCGAAGCCCTACCAGATCAGGCAGTTCCTGCGACTGGTGGAGAAGTACAACTTGACGCTTCAGGAGTGAACGATGAAAGACTACCACATTAATATCTTCTACAGCCGGGAAGATGGCGGGTACATCGCGGACATCCCGGACCTTGAGGCTTGTTCCGCGTTTGGCCGGACGCCCGAAGAAGCGCTGGCAGAGGTCGAGCGAGCCAAGAAGGCGTGGCTGGCCGCAGCGCGGCGGACCCGCAAGCCGATCCCTCGTCCCCGCTACCGGCCGGCCATCTATCAGGTGGCCGCGGTCGGCGCGGCGAAGTAGCTGAGCCCCATTCTGGCCGCGGCCAGCGCCGCCTCGTCTACTCTCCTGCTTGACACGCGGTGCGTCCAGCCTAAGCTACATCACTCAGACAACAGGAGCACAAATGGGACTAACAGTGCTGCGAGTTGAGATTGGCAATCCGGCAACCCCCGAGCGCACGGAAGCGCTCGACCTCCTCGTTGATTCCGGTGCGGTCTACTCGGTAGTGCCGCAACCGGTTGTGGAGCGACTTGGCATCAAACCGCTTGCTGAGCAGGAGTTCCGCCTTGCTGACGGCTCTCGTATAGCACGGAAGAAGGGTGTGGCCGTATTCAAGTACGCGGGCGCCATCGGCGGCGCCGACGTCATCTTCGGCGAAGAAGGTGACAGCACTTTGCTTGGAGCCATGACCCTTGAGGCCCTCGGCCTCGTCCTCGACCCGCTCAAGCGTGAACTCCGGCCCCTGCCGATGGTCTTGGCCGCAATGGGACCGCGTCGAGCTCCGGACTCCTGACCCACGGCCGCAAGCCGTGAGCCGTCAGCCGTGAGCGAGTTCTCACTCATGCCCGGCCCCGACCACAATCACGTCATACATCTGCTCGCGCTTCATGGTACGCTGATTCTATGTGTCGCCACGTCCTAGTCAACCGAGGGTCGTTCTTGTGGCTGTCGTAGCCAACCTTGCATGTGGAGTTTGGCACCGAGGGCGACGACGGTCGCACGGTCGTTTGAGCCCGATTCAATGGTCTCCGTAGCATTCAGAACCACGGTGATGACGCCGTGGGAGTCGCCGATCTGCTGCCCGGTCAGCCCGCTGAGCGGAGCAGGTTCAACGCCGCGCGCGATCCAGAGCCTTGTCCGTAAGGTCGTTTCCCGTTGCTCCAAGCAGTCGTCGCGACTACTCGCATTATACAGGTCTGTATAATGTGGGCCGGCGGGCAAAACAGTATCTAAGTCACTGGATGTGAGCCTGTTTGAATCACTCCGCGAGTCACCATGGGGGTCGCCCCGGGAACGGTTCCCAGGGCGGTTCGGAATGCGACAGTCATGGTCGTATTCTCGGCGAGTTCCCACGCGATTTGCCGTGTGATTCTGAGCGTCATCCAGACGTGGGTCTGCGCTACGATTTCGAAGGGGACAGGCAGGGCCACGGTCAGGGCGACTTGGAACGCCGCTGTCGCCGTGGTTCGGAAGCAGACTCTCGGCATGATTCTGTACGCGATTTGGGGAGGGACTCTGCAGGTGACTCTCTGAGCTACCTGCAGGGAGGTCTGGTGGGCAATTCGCACGAGGGCGCGGTGCTTGCCAGGTAGGATGGGGGGATTAGAATGAGCACAGGTTCCAAGCTTCCCAAGGAGTCGTTACTATGCCTCTTCTCGATCTTCGGCCGCAAGCAGCTCGCAGGACGCCCGAGCAGTTGGTCGAGCACCTGAAGTCCTTCGACCTTGACCTGAAGTTCTCCGCCGGCATCTGGTTCTTCTCGCCGTCCGACAGCCGGTTCCACGAGAAGTACGGGCCTGACCTCGACATCGAGCAGCGGCTGGAGATTGCACGCGGACTGAAGGGCTACGGCCTCGCCGGGCTGGAGGCGCACTATCCGAACGAAGTCAACGAAGAGAACGAGCAGTTGTGGCGCGACTTCTGCGCCGACACCGGCATGCGGCTGGTGACAGTCGTGCCGCTCTTGTTCCGCAGCCCGCAGTTCGAGTTCGGTTCGCTCTCAAGCCCGCTGCCGGAGGCGCGGAAAGCCGCCATCGAGACAACGCGGCGCGCGCTAGAGATGAACTGCCGGATGGACACTGACTTCTGCGTGGTCTGGCCCGGCATTGATGGCTACGAGAATCCGTTTGGCATCGACTTCGTCGCGATGCGCGACCGGTTCGCGGACGGCCTGGCCGAAGCCATGGACTGCGTATCGGGTGTCCGGGTCGCGTTCGAGCCCAAGCCGTACGAGCCAAGGGGCAGGATTATCTTCGGTACAACGCCGGAGGGAATGCTGCTTTGTCACATGGTCGAGGAGAGACTGCAGAATCCGGAGAACCGCCGACTTCTGGTCGAGGACCACGCGCTGGTCGGCATGAATCCCGAGGTCGGGCACGCGTTGATGGCATACGAGGACCTGCCGTACGCATATAGCTGGCCGCTTTCGGAGGGCAGACTCTGCCACATGCACTTGAACAGCCAGCCGCTCGGCAACTTCGATCAGGACCTGAACGTTGGTGCGGTGTCCCCAGAGCAGACGGAAGCTCTGCTCTACGTGTTGAAGATGCACGGCTATCAAGGTTGGCTCGGAATCGACATCAACCCGGAGCGGATGCCGGTGGACATGGCCTTGCGTATCTCGATGGACGCGCTGCGTGCTGCCAACGACCGCATCAATGAGCTGGACCACGAGTCTATCATGTACGCGATCAACCATCCGGATGGAGCGCGCGGATGGTTGGAGAGCTACCTTGTGAGGATGCGAGCTCCGCATCCGGAGAGACTCGCTCCACTCCCGCCGCTGAGGTAGACGATGGGCTTGCTCCTGGGCTTGGACGTCGGGACGTCAGGCTGCAAGGCGGTACTCATTGCACCTGATGGCGGCGTTCGTGCAGAGGCAACTGCCGAATACCCGATGGCCGTGCCTCGCCCAGGCTGGGCAGAACAGGACCCAGAGGACTGGTGGCAGGCGACCATTGCTAGCATCAGACAGGTTTTGGAGAGCGTCGGCGGGGAGAGCATCTCTGGAATCGGCCTGACTGGCCAGATGCACGGACTGGTGCTTTTGGACGAGGTTGGCAACGTGCTGCGGCCGTGTATCATGTGGAATGACCAGCGGACTGCGGCGCAGTGCGCGGAGATAGAGGAGAAGGTTGGTCGCGCCAGGCTGATTGAGCTGGCGGGCAAACCGGCGCTGACCGGATTCACTGCCGGCAAGCTACTTTGGGTGCGCGAGAATGAGCTTGACATCTACCGCCGGGCCCGGCACATGCTGCTTCCTAAGGACTACGTTCGCTACCGACTGACCGGGACGCTCGCTATGGATGTAGCTGACGGCTCCGGTACGCTGCTGATGGACGTGCGCAGGCGGGTGTGGTCCGACGAAGTGCTCAACTTGCTCGACGTCCCGCGCGAGTGGCTGCCACCGCTCAGCGAGTGCCATGAGGTAGTTGCCCAGGTTAGCGGCGAAGCTGCATCAGCTACCGGACTGCGAGCCGGAACACCGGTGGTGGCTGGAGCCGGCGACCAGGCAGCGCAGTCGATCGGAACTGGTATTGCCCAGGAGGGTGCAGTCTCTGTTACTATCGGCACGTCCGGCGTTGTGTTCGCGGCGACGAACCAGTACCGGTTTGACCCGTCTGGCGAGCTTCACGCTTACTGCCACGCGGTGCCTGATACGTGGCACTTGATGGGGGTGACGCTTTCGGCTGGCGGCAGCCTGCGCTGGTTCCGAGATGCCCTGTGCGAGAGCGAGAAGGCTGAAGCGCAACGGACCGGACGCGATGTCTACGACATCATCACTGAGCTGGCCGCCACAGCTCCGGCCGGTTCTGACGGACTGCTTTTCCTGCCGTATCTCACGGGCGAAAGGACGCCTCATGCCGACCCGAATGCGCGCGGGGTCTTCTTCGGTCTTTCGCTCAAGCACACGAAAGCGCACATGGCAAGAGCGGTGCTTGAAGGAGTGACATTCTCGCTGCGCGAATGTCTGGACATGCTGTGTCAGACATTGGGTACAGGCACGGTTTTCCTCGGCGGAAAGCCGTGCCAGTCCCTGGCTCAGATCTGCCGTCGATTACGCGTCTCCGGCGGCGGCTCGCGTTCGGCATTCTGGCGGCAGATGATGGCCGACGCCTTCCGGACTGAGATTGTCGAGGTGAACGTGACGCAGGGCGCAGCGTACGGTGCGGCTCTGCTGGCCGGAGTCGGCACCGGCGTCTATCCGAATGCAGAGCAGGCCTGCGAGCAGACCGTGCACGAAACGGGCAGCACAGAGCCGGGGCCGAGTGCCGGAACATACGCCGGGGCGTACGAGCGCTATCGTGCCCTCTACCCTGCGCTGGCGTTTGAGTTCCGCCGCGGCGCAACGGGCGAGAAGACTGCGCATTGACATCAGACCCGCGGACCTACCATGTACGTAGACGGTGTATGATGCGATGTCACGTCAGTTCGATGGTCGTTCTGTTGTCCATCGGGCTCGCCCAGAACTGGGAGACCAGCCCAGTATTCACGTCGCCGGGCGACTGGATGCCGGTTTCCATCGCCACAGACAGCCTCTGTCTCCCTCACGTGGCGTTCGGGGTGTCCGGTTCCGGAGTGATAGGATACGCGAGCAAGGAAGGGGATACCTGGAACTATGAGTATCCCGACAGCGGCGGAGCGATTTCGTCCATCGGACTCTGTCTTGACAGTGCGGACCTCCCGCACATGAGCTTCGTGGTCGACCGCTATCCTGAGCCTAATGAGTTGCGTTATGCCTACAGGGACGGTGATACGTGGCGCATTGATGCCTTGGTCCAGAACGCGACGCTGTATTCGCTTGTCCTTGGGCGGGACGGATCGCCGCACGTTGCGTTCCTGGATTCTTGCGACCGGGTCGTATACGGCCACAGGACGGACGAATGGCACTTTCTGGAAATCCCGGCGTATCAAGCTGACACGCTCAAACTGCTGGGCGGTGCTTCACTCGCCGTAGACACAAATGACCGACCAGGAGTGGCTGTCACTTGGTGGAAGGGTGGCACCCATGACAGTCTCTGGCTCTCGTTCTTTGAGTACGACGGTCAGTACTGGCAACGACAAGACGTTGATTCGACAGAAGGCTGGGCGCCCTGGGACTTCTGGTCGGTGCGGGTTCGATACGACCCCGCGAGCGACTTGTACCACGTGGTGTACCGGGCGTACCGCTATGCCGTCGGAAAGGGCGACGACTGGCAGGTCGACTGGACAGGCTCAATGGCCGGCAATGTGTTCTGCGACTTCGTCTTGCATCAGGGAAGGCCGCACATCGCCTCTGCCAGCCCGCGGGACCCTGTGACGTATCAATGGCGCTCGGCCGGCGGATGGGGAACCGAGGTAGTTCAGTACACCAGCGCTGTCTCGGATCCTTCCATCGCGGTGGACTTGACCGGAAGACCACACGTTGCCTTCCAGTGGAACGACACCCTATACTATGCGCGCAGGCTCTTGGTCGGCGCGGCCGAACCTCCAGCGAGTGTTCAGCTAGAGACTCGACTCTCGGTCTATCCCAATCCGGTCCAGCATGCCTTCATGGTCGAGTTCACCGCGCCACCCACGATGTCCGCCGTGCTTTCGCTCACCGACGCCTCGGGCAGAACCGTGCTGTCGCGGGAGGTCAGAGTTGGCACCGGTCACGTCCGGCAGCGAATCGTTCTGCCAGCATCGACCAAGGCAGGCGTCTACTTCTGCGCATTGGATGACGGCCGTCGGAGGATGAGCCGAAAGGTCGTGCTGACCGACTGATTTCGCTCACAGCTCGGAGTTCCGAAGGCTGCCCGCGTTCCTGCGGGCAGCTTCCTATTCCATGCCGCAGTGGCAGTAGCGCTCACGACAGCTATAATGCAGAACATGGTGAGCACAACCCGAGCCGGGTCCTGAAAGATGAAGCGACCGCGCAAGTTTCTTGCCTTTGACCTGGGGGCTGAGTCGGGTCGGGCGATGCTGGG
>JAFGRF010000316.1 GCA_016935295.1 Caldifarciminota bacterium
GGTCAGGCCGATGAACCGCTTCCAGTCCTGGCGCCAGAAACGGAGCACGAGCTTCATGTCGAGCAGGGTTATCATCCGCGGCTTCTTGCTCGTCTTATCCGGCACTGCTGGTATTCCTTCCAGAACGACCCTGGATCCGGAGCATCTGGCCACGAAGACACGAAAACGGAGTAAAACGGAGGCTGACCGGACATCCACAGATTCGGGTCCCGGACTCGCAGCCGTCTGGGCAATCAGCGGATAGTCTCCTGTCCGCCTCGTGTCCTCCGTGCTTTCGTGGCGTCAGTTCCGATTCCGGGGTTCGACTTTCGCTCATGGCGTCTCCTGGGCAAGGTACTGCAGCCTGTACAGCCGGCCGTAGTAGCCGTCTTGGGCGACAAGCTCATCATGTGTTCCCACTTGCACTATCCGGCCCGCGCGGACCACGATTATCCGGTCGACCATGCGAATCGTCGCCAGCCGATGGGCGATGATGATTGCGGTCCGGCCCTTCAGCAATTCCTCCAGGCCCTGCTGGATGAGATGCTCGGTGTGCGGGTCGACCGACGACGTGGCTTCATCGAGGATCAGAATCTCGGGGTCGAGCACGAGCGCGCGGGTGAAGGCCAGCAGCTGCCGCTCGCCCAGCGACAGGTTGACCCCGCGTTCGATCAGGCTGGTGGCGTAGCCCTGCGGCAGCTTGAGGATGCGCTCGTGCAGGCGGGCCCGGCGGGCGGCGTCGTGGACCCGGGTTTCGTTCACCGTCTCGTCGAACAGGCGCAGGTCGTCGAGCACGGTTCCCGGGAACAGGATGACGTCCTGGGGCACGAATCCCACCAGCTTCCGGAGCGAGCGGTTTTCAATCGCTCGCAGCTCGGTATCGTCGAGCATGATCCGGCCGGACTGGGGTTCGTAGAACTTGAGCGCGAGGCTGGCGAGCGAGGTCTTGCCGCCGCCGGTCTCGCCGACCAGCGCGACCTTCTCGCCTTTGCGGATTTCCAGGTTGATATCATGGAGTACCGTTCCCCGGCCTTCGTAGGCGAGCTCGACTCCCTCGAACCGCAGGGCACGCCGGAAGCTGCCGGGGGTGACCACAAGCTCGCCGTCCGGCTCCGGTTTCGTGTCGAGAATCCCGAGCATCCGCTCGGCCGAGGCGAAGGCGCGCTGCATGATGTGAATCTGCTCGGACAAGGCGCGGATCGGCATGAAGAAGCGCGTCACGTAGCTGTAGAACAGGAACAGCCCGCCGACGGTCAGCTGGCCTTTGAGCGCGAACAGGCCGCCGACACCAAGGGTCAGGGCGACCCCGGCCATCTCGCCGAAGTCCCAGACGAGCCAGATCCAGGTCCAGATCAGCATCTCCTGCTTACGCGTACCGTAGAGGCGGCGTCCCTTCTCGTCCATCCGGCCGGCGAAGTACTCCTGGCGGTTGAAGGCCTGGACCACGGGCAGGCTGCGCATCGTCTCGGTGATGAAGCTGTTGATCTCGGCTACGATGCGGCGCATCTGCAGGTAGAGCGGACGCGATTTCTTCTGCAGCAGGTAGAAACCGACCATCGTGACCGGAAACAGCCCGGCAATCATCAAGTACAGCCGCCAGTTGACGAGGAGCATCACGATTGACATGCCGATGAGCATGACCAGGTTGCGGGCAAGGGTCACCGCGGTGGACGAGAACATCTCCTGCAGCGCCCGGGAGTCGCTCTCTACCCGGCTGATGAGGCGGCCGACCGGATTGCGATCGAAGAAGCTTGCAGGCAGGTGGACGATGTGGCCGAAGAGCGAGTGCTTCAGGTCGGCGATGGCGTTCTCGCCGACGATGGCGAGCAGGGTCTGTTGAAAGAAGCCAGCCGCACCGATGGCGAGCTGCAGCACCAGGTAGACCACGCCGACCGCCAGCAGGTCCCGCACGTCCTTGTGCGGTATGCTGACGTCGATCGCGTGCTTGACGAGGAGCGGGGCGAGGAGCCCCATCACGGCCGAGCCGATCAGGAGAATCGCGGCGACAATTGCCCTGCCCAGGTACTTGCGGAAGAACGGCCAGACCCGGGGCAGGAGCCGGAAGCCCTGGCCCCGGGTCTGCGCTTCCTCTTCCTCAATGTACAGGTCTTCGGCTGGCAATTCTTCTCCCGGTCGTCAGTATACGTATCGGAGCGGAGTCAGGAAAGAAAAACCGAAGGGAAGAGGGATCGAGGGATCGAGTGGTCCAGTGTTCGAGTGGCCGGACGCAGTCAGTCTGGCCAGTCTGCGCCGCCCAATCTGAAGGCCCATTGACTGGCGGGCGGGAATATTCGCTTGCGTTGCCGGGTAACTGGAGGTATGTTTGCCGCGTTCGCACTCCAGTCAGAGCTTGAAAGGAGGAACCGTGTCGAAGTTGATTGCCCTGGTCGTGGCAGGAACCGCGCTGCTGCTGGCAGCGGCCGGCGGTCCGACCGAATCAGGTGAAAGCGCAGCGCCCGGGTCAGCCGGAGAAGTAGTCGAGCGGTACATTGAGGCCGTCGGTGGCCGGGATGCGGTCGAGCAACTGTCCACGCGAACCGTCACCGGCCTGCTGGTCCACGACCTCTCGTGGCACGACCCCCAGGTCGAGACGCTCCGGTTCAAGTGCCGGGCCGGGAGCAGAGACCGGTATGTGGTCGAGATGACGGGCAGCCGCGGAACGACCCGTGAGGGGTTCGATGGCGTGTCGGGCTGGCGCGTCGACAGCGCGGGCGTCCTGCATGCGGAGCCGGATGCCGGGCGCTCCAAGTTCGGCTGGTACCTGAACCCGCATCACGTGCTGCGCATCGCCGAGTACTTCCCGAACCCGACGCTGGACAGCATCCATGCCGTCAACGGTCGGCCCTGCTACGCGGTCAGGAACGACCGGCCGGTTCCCTACTACACCTTGTACATCGATACCGCAGACTTCCTGCTCCGGGCCATCGGCTGGCACCATTCGATCGAGGACTACCGCGAAGTGGACGGGGTGATGCTGCCGCACCGGATCGTCTGTGGAAGGAAGGGCGGCTCGAGCACATACGTGTTCGAGACCATCGAACATAACCTGCCGATGGGAGACGAGGTCTTCGCCACGCCGCAGGACTGATTGACCCGCACCTCAGGCGGCCGAGGCCGCACTCGCGCAGTATCGAGCGGGGCTGGCGCCGGCAACTGGGCGAGAATCCGGAACCGGAAGCTGGGAACCAGGAACCGGCCGTCCCGAGGCTCGGACGAGTGACCTCGGAATCCTGTCTACCGTGTCCCGTGGACTCCTGCGAGACGGGCGGCTGTCCCGAGTGCCGCCGCCCTGGAGTTCGTTGTGAAAGAAGCGCCCCTGCAGGGGCAGGGGCGCCTGTATTGTCCGCGGTTCCTGTCAGCGAATCGTGGCGAGCTTGCCCGTCATCGTAGTCGAGCCGGACTCCAGTCGGTAGAAGTACACCCCGGCCGGGCGGGGCAGCCTGACCGACAGCTCGTTCGGTCCGGATTGACCCGGCGCGGTTGCCGCAGCCACGGTCCGGCCCATGTTGTCGAAGAACGCGATCCTGACGGTACCGGGCCGGTCCAGGTTGAATGCTACGGTAGCAGCGCCATTGCGGTAGCTGGCCCGGCTGGCCGCCACCGAACCGCCCAGCGGTTTTCCCTGAGGACCGGGCTCGAACGGGAGCACGACCTTGTCATACACCAGGACGTTGTAGTCCGGAATCGCAACCACCTCATCAGAAGAGCCGTTCCGGTTGCCGTACTCGACCCTGAAGAAGTCGATCGTGCCTTTCTTCTTGTCCCTCTTCCAGTCAACGCAGCACACGAAGACGGTGTCGGTTTCGTCGAAAGCCCAGGCGCCGCCGCTCAGGTCGAACACCAGGTTGTGGTCCGGGAACGGCCAGTCAGTGATCGTGCCCTGCAGGGACCAGAACTGGCGGAAAGTGCGGCCCGCCAGCGGCGCGCTCGGGCTGCCGGCCCCAAACGAAATGCCGATTCGGTCTCGACAAGGGTGGGTGAATTTCACCCGGCCCAGCGCTCTCGGCTCGTACTGGAGCTTGTCTGTGAGAATGTACACGAATCCCTGGCTCAGTCTTGCCTTCATGGTCTTGACGGCGTAGTAAGACATCCAGCAGTAGCCGTTGTCGCCCCAATCAGGACCCCAGGAGTTCACGAGCCGGAACGCGCCGGGGCCGTCGGCCGTCTGCTTGTTGTCGTCGTACCCGACGATGCAGAGCGCGTGACCGCCGCGGTTGCGGCCGGTCTTGTCGTGAACCGTATAGACGGTATCGTACTGCTCGATGTGGTCGAAGTTGTCATAGACGTTGATGCCGAGGACGCAGGTGTTGTGGTTCACCATCCACAGCCTGATCTGATTGATGCCGACATCGGACATCACGTTCACGACCCAGCCTTCCAGACCCCGATACGGCAGGGCGTTCTCGTAGGCCGCTTCGGTCGGCCAGGTCGTGTAGTCATTGTCGTTGTACGGGCAGTCGCTGAGCATGGCCGCGCCCTGGTCGATAATCAATGTCTGGGCGTCAGTCATGTAGGCGCCTGCGTCATTTCCGGCATTTATCTGGTTGTAGATGAACGACGGACTGACCTGGTGTTCTGGAACGTCGGGGTACCACGTAGGGTCTCCGCCCGCGTAGTGCTGGTCGATGTACTCGACGTGGGTCTTGTCGTAGTAGCCCATTGCCCAGGCAACGCACGAGTTCTGGTTGCCCTGGTCGCCGACCGGCGGCATCTCGGATGACCAGTCCAGCGCACTCGGCGCCGCCGTAATGGTCCCCAGCAGAGAGGCCGGCAACTTCTCGACCACCTTCAGCCCCGGCACGGTGTAGGGGTCCTGGTACAGCAGGCCCCCGGCCGGATGCAGCTTCGCAGCCTCGGACAGGGCTGCTCCTGATGCCAGGAGCACCACCACTGCGAGGCACAGACATACCTTGAGCCTCATCAAACCTCCTCTTTAGTGTGCCTCTCGGCACTGCTCATGATGCCCCATTGTAGACTTGCATCATATCGATGTCAAGCTATGCGTAGCCGGGCGCTACCGGGCAGGGCTCAGCTCAGCGCGGGGGCAAGCAAGGGGGCAGGGGGGTCGATGATCAAGAGCGGGGCGCGAAGGACTGGGGGCTGAAGATCAAGGACTGAAGATTTGTGGCTGAGGACCAGCGACGGATGGCGCGGGACAACGCACCATGGATGAGTCGGCGGCCGTCAACTGCCGGCGGCAGACGCGTTCTTGATGGCCGGGCGCAGTCTGGTCAGTGTCCCTGAGTCTTCCGCTGCTCAGGGTAGCTCGTGTCGTTTCCCCAGGCCTCGACCTCTTTCAGGAAGTTGCCTGTGCCGAGGAGTCCGGCCGCCCAAAGGAACGCCCGATCTCGCTCCGCGACTTCGCGTAGACGGAGCCATCTGACGTCCATCAGGACCTCGCGGCCCGTGGGGACCTCAGGGTCGTTTCCCAGGGCAGGCGTTTGATCTTCGATTTCCACCAGGAAGGAGAATGTCTCGTCCCCGGGTGCATAGCAGACGTGGGAAGTCTGCCGCACGACGACTCCGGTGACTTGGCATTCCTCCCGCAGCTCCCTGAGAGCGCCTTGCTCGGGAGTTTCGCCGGGCTCGAGCGCCCCACCGGGCAGACACCACCACTCGCATCCGCCGGTTCGGTGCTTGACCATCAGCACCGCACTGCCTCTCACGACAATTGCCTGAACGCGGGGCATCGCTTTCCTCGTTGACACGCGCGCCTCAGTCCTATTCATGTCCGCCATGGACGGGATTCTAGGACTCGCGGGCGGGGGTGTCAACCGAGGACAGGGGCTAGGGGTCGGGGACTAGGGTTGGCCGGAAGCCGTCAGCCGACGACGGTCCAACCCTGTCTACTGTCTACTGCCTGCTGTCTACTGACTACTGCCCGCTAGGGTCTGAGGCTTGAGGCTTGAAGCTGCGACGGAGTCGTGTCGGCTAGATCAGCCGCGCATACTCGTCGTGCGAACCGATCCAGAACCAGTAGAACGTGTCGCCTTCGAGAAACGCCAGCGCGCGATATCCACGTGCGACTCGCACGGCCCACACCTCGCCGGTCTTCTTGAAACAGAGCGAGGGATGCCGGGGATTGGCGCGCCAAAGAGCGAAGGCGCGCCTGGCGCGGGCCTGGATGTCACCCGGCAGGGCGCCGAACAGCGCCCGAAACTCACTTGTTGTCGACGATCTCATCGAGCGGCTTGGTCCGGCCCGCCGCGATGTCATCGCGGGTGCGGTCAAGCAGGCCCTGCAGCCGCCCGCCCGGCTTCGAATCGGCGGCTATCGCCTTGTCCCACGAGTCCATCCGCTGCGACTCGAAGTCGGCGAGCCAGTCGAGCAGCTCATTCAGCTCTGCCTCAGGCAGGGCGCTCACCTCGGCGGCGATCTTCTCGACAATCCTGGTCATCGTGCATCAGTATACCGCGTCCGGTCTGCCAATCAAGCCGGCTTGCGCTTGGGCTGGCGGTTCAGTGGCCGGAAGCCGTCAGCGGTCGACCGTCGTTCCGTGACTGCTACCTGCTACCTTCCTGACTGCTCACTCGCGGCCCTTGGCCGCGGGATGTAGCTCGATGCCTATCTGACCAAGAGGACCTTCCGGACGGCTTGCGCTTTGGCTTGGGCTTGTGGGTCCTTCACGAAGTAGATGCCGGGCTTCGGGCTCAGAACTCGCGTGCCCAGCGCGTTGAAGGCCGTCGCGTCCTGCGGCAAGCTCCTGACGACCGTCGCCGGCAGTTTGCGGCCCCGGTTCTTCTGGCTGGGGCTTTCATCGACTACGCCAACATTGCCCAGCGAGTCGGTCTTGATGAGATAGACATCCTCGTCCGCCCCGCCGAAGGAGTAAGTCCGGCCTGCAATGATGTAGCCACCATCCGTTGTCTGCCGAACCTCTTTGCCTACGTCCTCGCGAGTCCCGCCGTACGTCCTGGTCCAGAGCGAATCACCCTGAGCGCCGGTCTTGATCAGGTAGACGTCAAAACCTCCGGCACCAAAGGACCATGTGGCCCCGGCGACTATGTAGCCGCCGTCGGCAGTCTGCTGGACCGAGAAGCCCTCATCCACTTCTGTCCCTCCATAGGTTCTGGTCCAGAGCGAGTCCCCTGAGGCA
>JAFGRF010000317.1 GCA_016935295.1 Caldifarciminota bacterium
ACCCTGACCTTGACCAGGTAGTGGTCGACGCGTTGCGCGGGTGGGAATTCGCGCCCCTCGGCACGGGGGTGAAGTCCGAAGACCAGTGGGGGATTATCACGTTCAAGTTCGTGCTGGCGTAGGGACATGACGCTACTCATCATTGCGCTGCTCCTCAATCAGGTGTCTCCGGCTGCGGCCGGACCCGAGTCGACGGCCGCCCAGCCGGAGAGCGCCGCCATGCCGTCCGCGGGCACCGGCGACCAGCATGCAATCGGGGAAGAGGTCATCAAGGGCGAGACCGAAGTCAAGATCGAGGACATGAAGCCCTACTTCCCGCCGGAGATTGACCCGTTCTCCCCGGTAGACGATCTGCTGGCCCCGGAGAGCTACGTGCTCGACGACGCACTCTACCACTCGGTCGACTCAATGACCATACCGCAGTATTTCGCCCATTCCTCGTACCTGCGGATCCCGACCGAACGCAGCTTCGTCTACGGCGACATGATGGTTTTCCTTCCCGCGTTCGAGCGGCGGGTAACAAACTGGGATTTGCAGGTGTCAAACTCGCTAGGTGAAACCGTGCGCCGCATCGCACGCCGGGGTCAGCCGCCGGCAGTCATCACCTGGGACGGCCGGACCGACGCGGGCGAGCCGATCGCACCGGGCGAGGTGTACAGCTTCACCTTCAATGCCTACGACGCTCAGGGCAACCAGACCCGGATCCCGGGCACGCCTCAGCGCGTGAACGGAATAGTCCAGGAAGTCGGCGACGAATGGGTCGTCTCGATTGCGGCAGACCGGCTCTTCACCGAAGGCGGCGCGCAACTCCTGGAGCAGGCGGCCCCGCGCCTCGACGAGGCCGCCAACGTCGTGAAAGAAAGGTTCAGACAGCAGGTCGTCGTCTACGTGTACACCGAGCAGGAACGCCTGTCGGCCGAGCGGTGCCGGGTCATCGAAGCCGAACTCAGTCGCCGCGTGGTGCTCCCTGCCGGCGCGTTCAGTGTTGTACCCCGGTTCGTACCGGGTCTTCAACCCAAGCTATCCAAGATAGAAATCCGTATACTCTAGCCGCCGGCCATCAAGGATGGCGGCCGGCACGACCGCTGAGTCGTGCCAGGACACATGGCTCCCGCGGCTCCTCCCGCCTGAATTGACGAGTCGTCAACTCCGACTATTATTAGCACCGTGCTGAATCCCGCTGCCCATCAGCCGCGGTCGGCGTCCGCGTGGCCGGCGCAGCCGTTCTCAGCCGTCGTGGCCGGCACGGGCTCCCAGGTCCCCGAGCGGGTCCTCACCAACGCCGACCTCGAGAAGATAGTCGACACCTCGGACCAGTGGATAACTGAACGCACGGGCATGAAGGAACGCCATATCTCGGCACCGGACGAGGCCGCCTCGGACATCGCGGTCAAAGCCTGTGAGAAAGCACTGACCGAGGCCGGGGTCGAGTCTGCGGACCTCGATCTAATAGTCGTCGGCACTGTAACCGGCGACATGCCGTTTCCGTCCACCGCCTGTGTCCTTCAACAGCGACTGGGAGCACCGCGCGCCGCCGCGTTCGACGTCAGCGCGGGTTGCACCGGCTTCATCTACGCGCTCAGCGTTGCCCGGCAGTTCGTGGCTTCCGGGACCAGCCGCACGGCCCTCGTGGTCGGCGTCGAGTTGCTGAGCAAGATCACCGACTGGACTGACCGCTCTACCTGCGTCCTGTTCGGCGACGGCGCCGGGGCTGCAGTGCTCAAGGCCGATACGCGGCCCGGCAAAGGTATCCTCGCAACCTATCTTGCCGCCGACGGTAACGGCGGTAAGCACCTCTACATGCCCGCCGGAGGGTCGCGTCATCCGGCATCTGCAGAGACCGTCCGGGAACGCCTGCACACCTGCAAGATGAACGGCAACGCCATCTTCAAGGATGCAGTCCGCAGCATGGCCGACGCGTTCCGGCACCTGCTCCGGCAGACCGGCCTCGGGTTCGACGATGTGAAGCTCATGATTCCGCACCAGGCAAACCTGCGAATAATAGAGGCCACGGCCAAGCTGCTCAATTTCCCGCCTGAGCGGGTGTTCGTCAACATCGCCAAGTACGGCAACACATCTTCGGCTACGACGATCATCGCCTTGGACGAGGCCCGCGCGGCCGGGCGCATACTCCCGGGCGATGTTGTGATACTGCTCGCCTTCGGCGCCGGCCTCACTTGGGGCGGAGTCGCCATCCGCTTCTAGCCGCGCCGGACTGCTCGGCGTAGACGACGGGGGCTTCCAAAGAAACCACGATGCCTCCACGTCCGGTCGGCCTCGTCGCGGGGCAACGATACTGCCGCTGCCGGACTAGGCCTGACGCGGTTTGATCGCGAGGTGCAGGATGCCGCCGACGACAGCCAGCCCTGCTGCCACGAACATGATCCCTCGGTATCCCAAAGCGCCGGTCAGACCAAGCAGCAGCGCTCCACCGACGGCCGACAGACTCAGAGTTGACTGGAACATCCCCGCCGCGGTCGAACGCTCGCGGTTCACGCGCATCAACTCACGGAGCGATCCCAGATAAAGGCACGACCAGGAGAGTGCCAGCATAAGCTGAATCGGCACAACCTGCCTGAAGTTCGTGACGAGACCAAACGCAAAGAAGACCAGGGCCGACAGCACGAAGCCGGTGATGATGAGCAGGCGCTCCCCGGCTCTCTCCAACAGGTTCATGAACAGGACCTGCGCGAACGGGTTGATGGCAAACACGATGCCGACCCAGAGCCGGCTTGCGCCGCGGTCGGCAAGAAACAACGGGAATATCGACCAGATGGAACACGCCCCCATATGGCGCAGCAGGAATGACAGGTAGATTGGCCAGCTGCGCCGGAGTACACGCGTATCCAGGAACGGTTGCTCCAACCGCACGTGTTCGTGTTTCAGACCTGCCCACGCCAGGACGGCCGTGGTGGCCATCAGGGCCGCGGCCGTGGGAAAGACCCAGCCGGGACTGAGCACTCCGAGGGTGAATGCCCCCACGCCCCACCCGAGGGAACCGAAGCCGGTGAACCGCCCCAGCAGCCTGCTCCGGCCATAGAAATAGGCCATCAAAGCGGCTGGAAAGACGCCGGCGCAGAGCCCGGCGAATGCACGTGCCGCAAACAACCCGCCCAGACTTCTGGCGAACACATGCAGGCCAAGGGCCACCGCTGAGGCGGCGAGTCCGTAGACCACGAATCGCTTCCGGTCTCCGTAGTCGGCCCAGCGTCCAAACACGACACTCGACAGCAAGATCATGACCTGGTAGCAGGCGACCAGCAGCCCGATCTGCTGGTTGTTGGCGCCGAACCTGTTGGCCAGCAGCGGGATGTAGACCACGGCCACCATCAGACCGGCGTTGCTCAGCAACTGGGCCGCGCAGGCTGTCAGCATGGACGGAATGCAGGGTTCGGTGGGGCTGGAGTCGGCACTGGAATCCTAGATTCCTTCACCACTGGACCCTTCAGCGTGCAGATAGCGGCGCGAGACGGCTCAACGGCGAGGACTGATACCAGTGCACGAGCTTCTCGACCTCTGCCCCTTGCCCGCGGGCGGCCAGCATCTGCGCCCGACGCATGACGAAGTAGCGGTAGCGCTCAAGGGCTGCCCGCGTTCGTGCATCAGGTTCGTGCCCGGGGAGCCGCACGATGAGACCCGTGTAGTCAAACCGGGGAAGCACGGTATCGCCTGCGACGCGAAACAGCAGACCGACCGGGACTAGCGGCATGCCCGCCAGCATCTGCCTTGAGTCGAGGTTGGCGTCCGCATCAAAGGTCGTGTACGCGGGCCGCTCCGGGTTCCTGTTGATGAAGCTCCGGAGCAGGGCGACAAACCGCCGCTGAATCTCGGCCGGGTCCTTCAGCCGCCCGTGTTCGAACTCGTCCAGGTACGGGCGAAAGCCGTCGAATTCCGCCCTCGACCGCTCGGCCAGCCAGGGATACTCGCGGGCCAGGTAGTTGAGGTACCACGAGCGTCGGACCAACTCCTTATCTATTATGCATACATCGGGACGCACATGCTCGACTTGCTGGAGGTAGAACACCGGCGAGTAAAGATCCCACCAGTCGGTAAGGATGGTTGCGTTCTGCCCGGCCGACCGGAGTGTGTTCATCGCCTGGTCATAGGCCACGTAGTCGCCCTGCTTGCCTGCCACCCGGAAGTTCAGAACCAGAGCCGCGATCCCGGCAAGCCAGACTGCGTACCGCCATCTGCCGACCCGTCTGGCGAGGTCCTCCAGTCCCACAATGCCGAACAGAGCGAGCGCAACCAGGCAGGGCAGATAGTAAGATTCGATGTCGGGTATCGAGTAGTTCACAGCATAGCCGAAGGC
>JAFGRF010000318.1 GCA_016935295.1 Caldifarciminota bacterium
GGATGCATTCGAGCAGGAGTTCGTGCAGATGCTCACCGCGGTGGAACCACGGATGCACACGGATGAACACAGAGCCGAGACCCCCGGACTCCTAACTGCCAACGCCTCACCGTCCCCTTCCTTGCACGCTTGCGCGCTGTCTTCGGGCACCGCAGCCCTGCATCTTGCACTCCGCATCCTGACCGGCGACCGGGGACGGGGGACGGAAGGCCAGGGACGAGGGGCGCGGGGCGCGGGACAAAGCAATGAGGTGATATGTTCGACATTCACTTTTTCCGCCAGCGCCAACGCGATTACCTACGAAAACCTGGTCCCGGTTTTCATCGACTGCGATGCGACGAGCTGGAACATGGACCCGGGACTGCTGCGCGAGGAGCTGGCCGCGTGCGCGAAGCGGGGAAAGCTGCCGCGGGCGGTGATGGTGGTTGACCTGTACGGCCAGTGCGCGGACTATGACCCGATTGTCGAGGCCTGCGCGGAGTTCGGCGTACCGCTGATTGAAGACGCGGCTGAGGCGCTGGGAGCTACCTATTGGGGGGACGCAACGCAATGCAGAATGCAAAATGCAGAGTGCAAAGTGCAAAATCAGGACGCCGGTGGAGGACAGGGCAAGGACGAACACGGAAGTCAGAAGTCGAACGGGAAGGGATCAAGGGAACGAGGGAACGAGGGTTCGAGCGGTGGCGGCCGTGAGGTTCCAGTTTCCAGTTTGCAGTCTGCAGGTCCGACGATGGACGACGCACTAGCGACGAAGAACGCTCGGCAAGCGGGTTCGTTCGGAGCGGCGGCGGTGTTCTCGTTCAACGGCAACAAGGTAATCACGACCAGCGGCGGCGGAATGCTGGTGTCGCAGGACAAGTCCCTGGTCGACAAGGCCCGTTTTCTCGCCACGCAGGCGAGAGACAAGGCCGTGTACTATCAGCATTCCCAGATCGGCTTCAATTACCGGATGAGCAACATCCTCGCTGCAATTGGCCGGGGCCAGCTTCAGGTTTTGTCGGAGAGGATTGCTGCCCGGAGGCGCAACTTCGAGTTCTACCGCCGCGTTCTTGGCGACCTTCCGGGTATCGAGTTCATGCCCGAGGCGCCGTACGGGCGCTGCACCCGCTGGCTGACGTGCATGACGATAGGAAAGGCTAAGGTTAAGGATAAGGTTGAGGGAGACGGGGGTCGGAGGACGGGGGACGGGGGACGGGGAACGAAGAACGATGAACGATCAACGAAGAACGAAGGCGGTCCGCGGTCATCGGTCCTCCGCCTCATAGCGGCGCTGGAGAAGGAGAACATCGAGGCGCGGCCGCTCTGGAAGCCGATGCATCTGCAACCGGTTTTCAAGGAGTGCCGAGTGCGCGGCGGCGGGGTGTCGGAGCGGCTCTTCGAGAATGGTCTCTGCCTCCCGAGCGGGTCCGCGTTGTCCGAGCCGGAACTCGAACGTATCTGCGGCATTGTCAGGAAAACCCACCAAGGTGTGCCCAAGGGCCGTGAGTGACCGGTGGGCAATTCCCAGAGCATGGTTTCCCCGATTTGTGATATGCGGCCCGGGAGTACGCAAGGGCCGGATTTTGCATCTTGCGGGGCACTGAGCTTGACTGAGGCGGGCACTGAGCTATGATTCGTATCAGTCGTGACTACCTTGGTGTACAGGAGAGCCGACGCTGAGATGGAGACATGAGTGCCCGTATTCACAGAGGATGTGAAGCCGGCGGGCGCTGCTGCGTACTAGCGCTGCAGCTGCTCTGCGTGTCGGCCCTGGCTGCATCCACCAGTACGACATTGTTGTATCAGACGCCCACGGCTGACGTGCTTCCGACCGGCGCGCTGGCGTTCTCGGCCGACGCTACCTTTCCGCTCACGAACACGCGTCTGGACGTTGTATACCCGGAAGTCGATGCCAGCATTCGATTTTCCCCGTACCCGCATCTGGACTTCGCGTTGACTGCCTACACCTTTGCGGACTACGCGCTTGACGTGAAGTACCAGCTCCTGGAAGGCGAGCCCGGCCGCCCCAGCTTGGCGGTGGGCGTCTATGACATCGGACTCAGCAGCTACGTTTCATCGATCGGCCACGGCACGGTCAATGCCTGGCCCGACTGGAGATGGGAAACTCGCCCAGCCGAGCTCTTCTCGGCGTTCGCAGTCGCAAGCTACCCGGTGACGAAGTTCGCCCGGGTGAATCTCGGCCTGGGCCGGGGCCGTTTTGTCGGATACAGCACGACAAACCGCTTTCTTAATACCGACTTCCTCTTCGGTGAAGGCCATCAGTGGGCAGTCGGCTTGTTCGGCGGCGTGGAGTTCTACGTGACTCCTCAGGTCACGCTGGTGGCCGAGGCAGGCAGTCGCGACTTCAATTCCGGCGTGAAGGTCAACTACGAGGCGTTCACCGCCGCGCTCGTCTGGGCCAAGATGGAAGGACTGCTGCTTGCCGACGAGGCGGGCGGGACGCCGAGGTTCGGGCGCATCGAGGTTGGCCTGACCTATGAGTTCAAGAACGTATCCGAGCTGGCCAGTCTGGTTCCGCGCCTGCCGGCTCGGGTCGCGCCGCCCGAAACGGTGCCGCAGTTGAAACCGGTTCCGCTGCCGACCAGGCCCGCACCGATTTCGAAACCGAGTCCGGCGATGCTCAAGCTCGAGCCGGTCTGGTTCAAGTTCGACGATGCGGACCTCCTGCCCGTGGCCATCGCCGCCCTGCGCCGGAACGCCGACGTGCTGCTGGCCCACCCGGACCTCAAGGTCGTGGTCACCGGCTACGCGTCCGAGGAAGGTTCGGCTGAGTACAACGCCCGGCTGTCGGGGCGCAGAGCGCACGCCGTCTACGAGCACCTCAAGTCACTGGGCGTGCCGGGAGAGCAGATGCGCATGCGGGTTCGGGGCGAGGCGGTCGGCAGGCCGTACCCGCTGCACCGGGTGGTGGATTTTGAGTTCGAGCCGGAGAAGTAGTTGAGAGGGAAGGATTGATTCACATGCTAGAAGCCGGATGCAAGAAGTCGGAAGCAGTGCGAGGACTACCTCCAGCCTGCATGGATGACCGCGAATGGCACGGGCGGACGTCTGCCACTAGGATAGCCGTTCACCGAGGTTGGGGTCGAGCCTTGAAGGTCTGGCTGGCCTTGGCACTGCTGGTCGGTATCAGTGTGGCACAGGGCCAGAGGACTGGTTCGAAGTACTACATCTGGGGCCAGGTGCGTTCGCCCGGTGCGTACAGCTTCCTTGCGGCACCGGATATCTTTGAGCTGGTTTCCGCGGCCGGGGGGCCGACCGACAACGCCAACTTGGCTCGCGTGGTCGTCATACGAGCGGTCACGCAGACGCGGATAAGAGTCAATTTGCAGGCTGTTCTAAACAGAGGTGAGATCGTGCGGCTCTCTCCCGGCGACGTAGTGATGGTACCGTCTTCTGCTTGGTATCGCTTCCGCGAGGGGCTGACGGTCGTGAGCTCGGTCGTGAGCCTGGCTACCCTGATCATAACAATCTTGAACTGGGTGGGTAGATGATCATGGGTGAGGAGTCCGCCCAGCGAGGTACCCCTCCGGTGTCCGGTCTGCATAGCGGACGGCGGCCTGGCATGGAGATAACCTCCGAGACCAGGGCGACACTCCACGACTATCTCGCGATGCTCGCCCGTCGGAAGTGGCTAGCGCTTGGCGTGTTCGTCGCCATGATGGGACTTACCGTCTTATCTATCGTCCGGACCAAGCCGCTCTTTCAGGCCCGGGCGACCTTCATGATCACACCACGCCGCGAGGGCGGCGGCCTCTTTGGCAATCCTTACTACGACCCCAATGCCATGAACTACATCGCCAACTGCATGGAGCTTCTCCGCAGCCGCAGCCTAGCGGAGAAGGTGGCACAGGGGGTGTATGACTCGACAAAGCGTTCCCAGACCTTACTGGCCTTGCAGGCGTGGGTTACGGCCCGGCAGAGGGGCCAGACCGATATCATCGAACTTGTGGCAACCGGCCCGTCCCGGGCGTCGGCCGTCGCTGCCGCCAACGCTTATCTGGACGCCTACCAGCAGTACGACCTCGACCGGAGCCGGGCCGAGGTTTCCGCGACCCGTAAGTTCATCGAGGAGCAGCTTGCAGTCGCCGGGCCGAGGTTGGACACCTTCGAGCGAAGCCTCGAGGAATACAAGGCCGCGCACCGGCTCACCGACCTCAGTTCGGAGACCCAGGCGCTCATCGGCCAGCAAGCCGGAGTTGCCGCTCAGTTGCAGCAGACGGACGCGGAGATCAGGGCGAGCGAGGCCCAACTCGCGGAGGTCCAGAGCGCGATAGACAAAGCCGGGGAGGGCACCGCCGACAAATTGCAGGGCATCAGTTCGCCGGTCGTGACCAGCCTGCAGGGCAGCCTCAACCAGCTTGAGGTCGACAAGACCAACTTGACGATAGGCGGCTTTGACGAGTCCTCGCAGCGGGTGCGCGACCTCGACCGCCAGATCGACAGCACCCGCGCTCAACTCAGGGCCGCACTCCGAACGCTTATCGACCAGCAACAATTCGTCGACCCGGTGGGACGCCTTAGCGGCCTTTTCGACCAGGCGCTGACGCTCAACACCAGTCTTACTGCGGCGCGGGCCCGGCGTCAGTTTCTGGCAACGGCGCTTGCGCGCTACAACACATTGCTTTCCCGGGTGCCGGAGGCCGAGAGGGAACTTGCCGGCCTGACCCGCGACGCGGAGACCGGGCGGCGAATCCACTCGCTGCTGTCAGAGCGGTATGAGGAAGCGCGGATCCAGGAGGCCGGCCGGGTGCCGGCGGTGCGAATTATCGACCGGGCGCGGGGCGCTGGTCAAACCCAGCCCGACGTCAGACGCAGCGTTTCCTTCGGCCTGCTGCTGTCGCTGGTCCTGGCGCTTGGCGCGGTATGGGGGGCGGAGTACCTTGACACATCAATCCGCAGCCCGCGCGACCTGCAACACCGGGGCTATTCTGTGCTTGGCAGCGTGCCGCAGCTTACGGGCGTCGGCCGGCGGAGGCGGAACGGAGATATAACCGCGCACCTTATTACCCACACGGACGTAGAATCCTCCGGCGCCGAGGCGTTCCGTATGATGCGCACGGGGCTGGCCTTTGCCAATGCCGAGCGGAACTTGCGTACGATTGCCGTAACCTCGCCCGGGCCGAGCGAGGGCAAGTCGACCGTTGCCGTCAATCTGGCCTCAGTACTGGCCCAGGCCGGCTCGCGGGTGCTGCTGGTAGATGCGGACATGCGCAACCCGGTGCTGCACACGATATTTCGGCACGATCGGAAGCCGGGGTTGTCCGACCTCGTTGTCAACGGCGTCGCCCCGGACCAGGCCGTTTTTGCGACCACCCTTGGAGGTCTCTACTGCCTTCCCTGCGGCACAATCCCGCCGAGCCCGGCCGACCTGCTGACGCTGAACACGACCCGGTCGCTGCTTGAGAGGATGGCAAAGGAGTACGACTACGTCGTGGTCGATACGCCGCCGGTCCTGGTTGCGGCCGACACGCCGATTCTCGGATCGCTGGTCGACACAAACATTGTGGTTGTCCGCGCGGGTCGGACCGCGCTGGACGCGCTGGAGGCAGCCTACACAGCCATGCTCAACGGCGGGGCACACCTGTCCGGCATCGTCGTCAACGACCTGAAGCGCTCGGGGCGGTACGGCGGCTACTACTACTACCACCACAAGTACCGCAAGCACTACGCGAGTCACAAACCGGACCCGCCGAGTTCATAGGTCCGGGTTCTGGGTTTCAAGTCCTCGGGCGCAGTGAACCTTCACAGACGGCGCGGAGCGTCTCCTTGAGCGAGTCGGATGGTCACCGGAGTATCATCCACCGATTTTCACAGATTCGGAGCAAAGGCAGAGGTAGAGGTTGAGGTGAAGGTCGAGATTCCGGTCATCGGTCCTCGCTCGTCCGTCGTCGGTCTCTCGTGACATCTGACATCTGGCTTCTAACCTCGTCCGTTCCTCTTAGTGCCTTCGTGTCTTTGTGGTGAACTCGCCGTCCGGATTTCTGCGTTCTGACTTCTGAACTCTGAATTCTGAGCTATCCGTTCCCTGGGTTGCCCCGCCCCTTCGGTTCGCTGCCCTCAGTTGCATCGCCGCTCGCGCAAGCAGGCCTGCCCGAGGCCTGATGTATCCCGCCTGATACAGGGGCAGTGGTCGGCGCTGGCGTGCGTTTTCAATCAGCCGAACACAGCCTCTTGTTGACGATGCCCAAGGGGGATACGATTACTGTGGCGTTGGGCGCCCGCGACCGTGGCTCTGCCTCCGCGCGGTCAGGGTGAAACGCCTGGGCGCTTGAACTCACCGGGTTGCAGCAGTACCTGCGAGAGATCAACTCGCGGCAGCAAGCGCAGCACGTTTATCGGCCGGCGCAGCGAAACCGGACAGGGTTACGAGGCGGCGCCGGAGGTGTGCGGTGAGGCAGTCAGTGACGGCAGGGTAGCGGTCGGAAGCGCGGCCGGCACCCTCGGACAGTAGCGCGCTTCGGGCTCACCATCTGTGAGCGGAGAGTGAGCTTCCGCCGATACACCGCACAGTCCGATAATGCAGAAGCTGCGTTCCGGCAGGAAGGGCGAGCTTGAATCCTGTCCGAGGTACAGGCAGCAGTGAGGAGCGTCTGGCATGAGTAGCAGTCTCAGACGGCTATTGACTGAGGCCGTGGACAGACCGGCAAGACCGCGGTCTGCGCAGTTCGTCAAGCAGATGCACGGCAAGGCCAGCCAGCGCCGGCAGTGCGGCCTCCTTCGTGATGCTCTGCCTACCGAAACCATATGTCCCTGTGAACAACTGAACCCGATGCAGACAGCCGCGAGTTCGGACTGGGCCGGCGGCACGCTGCCGGGAGTCATGGCGGGAAAGCGACCCCCGCGCAGTGCGAAGTTGGTGTTCCCTGTCATCTTCCTGGTGTTATGTGCGCAGGCCGCGACACACTGCGTTGCCGCAAAGGGAAAGGAACTCAGCCCCGGTGCAAGCGGGTTGCCGCCGCGCGCCATACAGGCTGGCACCGACAAGACCGGCCCCGGCCGTATCACCGCATCCCTGCGAACTCACAAGGAAACCAGCACAACTCGACGAAGCGGCACTGGCTGTCTTCTGGTCGTCAGGCCGGCAGAGAGCATGGCCGGTGCCGATTTATCCGCGGCTGTTGGCAGCATTGACTCTGGCAGTGCAGCGCCGGGAGCAGACGCCGTGAGGAGTCCTGAGCCGCAGTACACCAATACCTACTACGTATCTCCCGCTGGAAATGATACCAATCCCGGTACGTTCGACCTCCCGTTGCGCACCATTCAGGCAGGCGTAGACAGAGCCTACGCAGGGGAACGCGTCTTCGTGCTGGCTGGAACGTACAAAGAGCAAGTCACCTTTCCCCGCAGCGGTACCAGCGGTGCGCCAATCACCATTAGCGGAGAAGTAGACGGTGCCGGGAATCCGCTTGCGTTAATCGACAACACAGAGGCTGTCGGGGCAACGTGGTCGCCCGCCCCTGATGTCGGAGCCGGGGTCTACAAGCGGGTCGGGTTCGCGCCCAAGCTAATGCTGTGGAACGGCGAGCACATTCTCGGCATCAACGCAAAGCACATGGCGGGAGACTCAGACCAGTACTGCGACAAGGGCTTCAACATCCTTAACTACCCGCCTGACAAGGTGTGGCATCCCGGCGGGTCGGCAAGCTGTTCCACCGCCTTCTGGGATGATGTCATGGTGCTCTACGGGACGCTTGGAGAGACGACGTTCGTGCGGTTCCGTGACTACGATGACCCGAACGGGCAGGATTTGAGGGCTGCGCCCGCCAACACGGTTTGTCTGACGTTGCGCGGGAACAGCTACATCACGGTCGAGCACCTGATATTGCAGGGCGCGGTTACTTCCGTGGTCTTTGACGGCAGCGACCATAACATCTTCCGGCACAACGTCGTCAGGCATGGGAACCAGCGCATGACCCTCTCCGGCAGTTCCGGCAATCTCATCGAGCACAACTACTTCTCACTCGGATATGGTGAGTATGGCTGCTTCGGAGAATGGGGGGCACCTTACACCGGCATTCTCGCTCGACGCTACGCCGCCTACGCTCTCGGCAAGTGGCTGGCAGGTAATGGCAGTTCGCTTGACCGTGGCGTTGTGCTCAGCGGTAAAAACGAGTTCGCCAACAACACGGTGCGGCAGGGCGACATCGGCATCTATGGTGGTTCGTCGTGCGAGATCCACGACAACATCATCTCCGAGTTCTCCAGCGTGGGTTTCTACATTGGCCCGAATGTCAGGGACATCCGAATCCACGACAACCGGATATACCACTGCAACGGCGGCATCAGGTTCGGCAGTATCGGGGCCAGTTACGACAGCGTGCGGTCGGGGTACATCTACCGTAACCGCTGCTACAACGACTCCGGCGTGGGGCAGTTTATCATCACGCACACCGCCGGGTCGAACTTCACCAAGGCACCCGACTTCTGGTTCTATCACAACAGCGTGGCCGGTGGTAATGCGTGGGGTCAGGCGTTATATGGAGCGTGTGGCCGCATGAAGGTGGTCAACAACGTCATGTCCAGCGTCAACCTGATGACTGGGGCGGCGGCGATAGACGACACAACGCCGACAGTGTGGGCAGCTTTCGACTACAACTTCATGGGCGGGAAGTATCGCGGATACCGCTACTTCAATTGGGCCGCAACGGATAGCCACAACCTGTGGGCTGCGGACACCATGAAGGGTGATGTCAACCACCAGGTCTGGTCGCTTGGGACGGAGCCGGATTGGATTGTGCCGGAGACGAGCGCGGCCTTCTGTTCCGGGCTCGACCTGTCCGACTCTTTCACTATCAGGGGTGTAACGTACGGCCCGCTGCCCGGTATGGCCAAGGGGTATTTCACAGGAAGCGCGCCAAATCTTGGTGCAGGGCAGAACACATACCAAGTCGAAATACCACAAGGCGACCCCGGACCCGGTGGCGACACACGGCCACTGGAACTGGCGTTCGTACCCAACCCGGTGACTGGTCGAGGCGTCACGGTTCAGTGTGCCCTCCCGGCCGGGAAAGTCGGGGAGCTCACCATGCGCGACGTTGTTGGGAGATGCGTGAAGTCGTTCGCTCTGGACCCGTCCGGCCAGACGCGTCTCGACCTGCGCGGCTTCGCGCCGGGTATCTACGTTGCCGTGCTCGACGCGGCCGGCCCATCCATCAGCCGCAAGCTCATAGTCGCGCGGCGCGACTAGTTTCTGGTTTCTGGTTCTTAGTTATTGGTTCCCAAGCCCAGAACCTGAAACCAGGAACTACGAACCAAGAACTTCCTCGATCAGTTCCCAGAACCGTCCGTCGAGGCTGAGTTCGAGCGAGAAGGCCGGTACCGCCCGGGCCAGCGCCACGGCGGCACGGAATCCATCGTTGAAGAGCGCCCGGACAGCGCTTGGGTCGTAAACCTTCAGAAGTGACGCCTCGTAAGCAAGCTCCGCCTGAGCTTCGACAAGCAAGGCGGTCGCCTGCAAGGTGCCGATCGGTGCCAATCGGTCAGATGGAGCTCGGCCCAGGAAGAACACTGCCCGCAGCGGTACAGCGCGTTCCACCGCCCACGTTCCTCCCGGCCCGCCGTCCCTGAAACGACTCCAGGTTGGCCACGGATGCGCCCAGTACTGCCCGCGCTGGTCGCGAACGACCATGGTCGTGTCGTCACTGAGCGAGTGCCATGGCTCGGGAAGGCGGCTGCTCGCTGTGCTTTTGCCGATGCCGCCCCGGCCGGCCATGATAATGCCGCTGCCGCGGTAGCGGGCCAAAGCACCGTGTATCAACAGGCTGCCATGCTTGAGGTCCGATAGCGAGATTCTGCGGGCGACCTCCGTCATCTGAATCACTCCCATGGCGGGGTTCAGGTTTGGTGGCAGCCAGCACTGCAGAGGCCCCTCGTCGGGGATGTCAAAGCGAGGAACGGTATGCCTTGGGCGGAGTGCAATCAGCACCTCTCGTCCGTGGTCAGCGTCACGCAACTGCATCACCTGCGCCAGGCGCCTGATGCAATCACCGGCTTCGTCGTCGGCAGCACGAATCAGCCACCGATGTCCGTTGGCGAGGGCAAGCCCGAAGGGCTTGGTTTCTAGTTTCTGGTTCGTAGTTCCTAGTTCCAACGCCCCGGTCATCGGTCCTCCGTCGTCCGTCCTCGGTCGCTGCTTGCTTGTGACATCTAGCTTCTCGCTTCTAGCTTCATCTGGGCCTGCGAATCGGTTTCTGGTTCATGGTTTCTGGTTAGTGGTCAGCGTTCCCTGGTTCTCTGCCCGATACTGGACACTGCAACCTGGTAACTGGCACCTCGCGGCCTTGGCCGCTCCTGGTTCTTGGTCTATCGCCCTGGGCAAGGCAAAGGTTGAGGTGAAGGTCGAGATTCCGGCCCCCGGTCCTCGGTCGTCCGTCCCCTCTCCCTGTGAGCTTCCAGCTTCAACTTGGGCCGGTCAGAACAACGCCCGGCAGCGACCGTTGAGGTCGCTGCCGGACGTCACCGAGTACTGCGGCCGCTGGTCGCGGCCTCAAAGTGCAGCAGAAGCTAGGCTGGGCCCGTCCCCGTGTGGCAGCCTGCCGTCCCGTAGGCCCCGTTTCCGGCAGGGCAATTGGCCGCATTGTCTCCGTTCGTGCACTGGCCGCTTCCGCCGGTGCCGGTACCGTTCGTGCAGGCTTGGGCCAGGTTGCCGGTCGTCGTGCAGGCCGATACGGCGTTGCTTCCCGAGGGACTGCAGTCAAAACCGCGGCCCGCCGACACGTCCCCGAGGCGCGCGGCCTCAGGAGCGACATATTTCTTTCCACCCGACTCTTTCGGGTTCACATCATCACTCATGGCAAACCTCCATCTGTCATCTTGCCAATTACCCCGACTTTCTCTGGTTGAGCACCTACGATTGTACGCTCGCCCACTCCAGTGTCAAGCAAACTTATCCACCTCTGACTCGGTACCGAAACACAAGGACAACACGCCGAACTAGCCTTCAGACGAAGCCACCATCTTTGTGGCTTCGGGTCTCAGTGCTATCTCCCAGTTCGGCAGCACCCATGACGCGACCGCATCAATCGCACTCCTTCCTGTGCAGTTACCATGCCGGATAACGCGTGGTCCGTGTCTACGGTAACTGCCGATATGACAGGGTGTTACACTGCTGGCCTGCCCGCCGCCCGCAGGTTTCCGGTGAGTTCGCTGCCGCAGAATTAGGCGCTGGCCGCAGAGACACACAGCAGCCAGCGACTTAAGGCGCAACAGCCGGTTCAACACGGTGGTGCGAGACCGGCGAACCAAGAAAAGAGTCCGGCGGCGATCTTCTATATTCGCCGCCGGACTTCTCAGATAACCACGGCCGCTGGTTGCGGCCCAAGGGGGTGGCCGAATCTAGCTCTTTTCTATGGCTGGGCCCGTCCCCGTGTGACACCCTGGTGGATAGCTGTATGCTGCGTTTCCGGCAGGGCAGTTGCGCGCATTATTGCCGGTTATGCACTCGCCGTTGCCGCCCGTCACGTTACCGGTCGTGCAGGCTTGGGCGTGACTGCCCGTTGCCACGCACGCCGACAGGGCTGCGCTTCCCGTGCCGCTGCAGTCGGACCCATGGCCCGACGAGACGCTTCCAAGGCGCAGGGCCTCAGGCGCCACGTACGACCTACCACCCGACTTATTGGATTCTACACCATAGGTCATGACAAACCTCCGTTTGTCCTTTTCCTGCTACCCCGACATCTCTGGTTGAGAGGCCGGAATTCTAGCCACCTTCACATTTGTGTCAAGCAAAACCCGGCCCCGGGTCGAGAACGACGGGCGGACGGCCAGGATACCGGAGGGGCTATGCGCAGATTCCGTAGAGGACGCGGAGCGTCGCCCTGAGCGAAGTCGAAGGGTCTCCGGAGCATTATCCGCAGAGGAGCGTAGATGTGGTTCCGAACCCAGGATGCCTATCGGCGTTGATCGGCGTGCATCGGCGGTTAGATCCGAAGATGATGCTACCACAGATGGACGCAGATTCGGAGGAAAGGCAAAGGTAGAGGTTGAGGTCGAGAAGGAGGTCCCGGAATCTTCCGTGATCTCTGTAATCGGTGGATAGACCCTTCCTTCTTCCGCAGCGGCAATCGGTGCGGTCGGTGGATGAACACGCCGTCTTCCGCGCCGATCTCAACTTCAGCCTCAACCCTAACCTCAACCTCTACCTTTGCCTTCACCTGCGATTCGGTCCGTCATTGTACCTCTCATAGTGCCTCGCGAAGTACCGGCGAACTTGCCGTCAACCGGGCAATGAACTGCATCACAGACTGCTTCGTCAACTGAATTCTGCACTCAACCTCAATCTGAACCTCAACCTGTATTCCCATCTTGACCTCAACCTCAACCTTGACCTGAACCCTCAATCGTACCCGTCATCTTCTGCTTCATTGCGCGGCGCATTGTACCAGGAAAAGCGCCGGTGATTCAAGGGCTCAATTTGTCCTGCATTGCATCGGCAAAGGCTGCGGGGTAGGCGGCCTGCGGGCCGTGGGGTGGGCGAGGAAATTGTGGTCAGAAATGGCCGGACCACTACATATAGACGGGATTACACTACCATGGAAGCCAGCGTCCCTTCCGCCCCGCATCCCTGCAACCGAGCGCCTCGCGCTCCTGGCGGTCACCTATTGTGAGGCTTTCCGCTCTGGATGGCCGAAGCTGGGGGAGTCCGCTGAGCGTGCCGTCGCCGGCCTGCCCGAGGGAGCGCTGTCCTGACAAACTCGCGCCCGAACACCACAGAGAGCATACCGCTAGCCGCGTTCTCCGTGTCCTGGTGCGCCCGGCCGAACCGCTCCCCGGATCGTCCGGGGTAGGCCCCGGGTATACCCCCGTTAGCTGCTCAACTACCACATATCAGCGGGCCGTGTGCCGATATCGCTGCGGTTCCCGCCGACAGCAGTAACCAACCTTCGGACCTGATTGCCGTAATTGCCGAGCCCGCTGCCGTAATCTGCGACAGTTGTGCGCGGACCTTTGCTGCCAGCCGTTTCTTGCGGCAATTGTGTGGCCTAAGTCATTATTCTGTTAGACGATAGGGCAATGGAGAGGCGCTCCCTTGAATGGAACGGAAACTGCAAGCTTTGACTCTTCATGGTACCAGAGACTCCGTTCTGCCCGTGCACGCGGGTCGGGCACGCGGAATCATTGTGGATTCGGGCTTCTGAAACCCTGTCCGGGGTTCCCTTTCGCGACCATCAGTCTCAACCAGGGCGGACTCCGCCGATTGACCAGCGGCAGGAAGCGGCTATAATCACGGCCACACGCATGGGAGGCACGACGCTTCAGTATCATGACCGGGCGGCCCGGAGGTTCTTAGTTCCACGTTCTGGGTTTGTGGTTGCCGGACATCCCGAGGCCACAGGTTCCTGCCCTCGAGCCCAGACAGATGGCAGTCGGAAACTCCTAGCTCGGTGTTGGCAACCATGAACTACAAACCACAAACCATGAACTAACGAGCATGACCTTCAAGACCTTCGAGGATGTCGACGCCTGGAAGAAGGCGCGTGAGCTTGCGCGGAGCATCTACGGTGTCACTGCGAAGGGGGCTTTCGCCCGAGACTTTGCGCTGCGCGACCAGATTCGCCGTGCCTCGATTTCGGTGATGTCGAACGTAGCTGAAGGCCATGGCCGTGGCGGTACAAAGGAATTCACGCAGTTTCTCTCGATGGCACTCGGCTCCGCCAACGAGGTCGGCTCTCACCTCTACGTTGCACTGGACCAGAAGTACCTTACTGACAACGACTTCCGTGAGCTCACCGCATTGGCCCACGAAACCGCGAACCTGATCGGCGGTCTGAGCAGATACCTCCGCACCACCGCATTGAAGGGCCGCAAGTTCGACTCCGGTGTGCTGGAACCTGGAACTAAGAACCAACAACCATGAACTTTCTAGTTACCGGCGGCGCCGGCTTCATCGGCTCCAACATCGTCGAGGAACTGCTGAAGCGTGGTCACCGCGTCCGCGTGCTCGACAATTTCTCCACCGGCCGCCGCGTCAATCTGGACCCTCTTCTCAATGACATAGAATTGATCGAAGGCGACGTCCGGAGCCCGTTCACGGTAATGGAGGCCATGGACAAGGTGGACTACGTCCTGCACCAGGCTGCGCTGCCTTCGGTCCCGCGTTCGATCAAGGACCCCCTGACAACCAACGAAGTCTGCGTCGTGGGGACCCTGAACGTGCTCAAGGCGGCGCTGGCGCGCAAGGTCAAACGTGTGGTCTACGCTTCCTCCTCCTCGGTCTACGGCGACTCCGAGGAGTTGCCGAAACACGAACGCATGACGCCGAACCCGCTGTCGCCCTACGCCTGCGCCAAGCTCGCCGGTGAGAACTACTGCCAGGTCTTCAGCCGTCTCTACGGTCTGGAGACCGTGGCACTGCGCTACTTCAACGTATTCGGCCCGCACCAGGACCCGACCAGCCAGTATGCCGCAGTCATCCCCAAGTTCATCGCGGCCATCCGCGAAGGTCGCCAGCCCGTCATCTACGGCGACGGCGAGCAGTCCCGCGATTTCACGCCGGTCATCAACGTCGTTCGGGCCAACCTTGCAGCCTGCGACGCAAAGCTCGGGGGAGACGTGGAAGTCAAGACCGAGGCCGAGGTCGAGCGGGAACTCAACGGCCGCGGCACCCGGTCTCGGCGCCGCACGAAGCGCGAACCGACTAAGGACGAATCGACGAAGGACAGTCCGTCTTCGGTCATCGGTCCTCCGTCTCCGTTCTTGCTCAGCAACGTCGCCGTCGGTGAGCGCTACACGTTGAACTTCATCGTGAACGAGATCTGCCGCGTTGTCGGCAGACGCGTCAAGGCTATTTACGACCCGCCGCGCCCCGGTGACGTCCGTCACTCCTTGGCCTCAATCGAGGTGATGACCGCCCGCCTCGGACTCACCCATAGGACGCCGTTTGTGGTTGGGTTAGAGCAACTTACCAGGCGCTCGACCAAGTACGAAGAACCCAGGGCGGAGCGAATACGCCCATGAACCACGAAGTTATCAGTTGCAAGTTTGAAGTTTCAGGTACGCGCCCCGCACCAAGAACTAGGAACTAAGAACCAAGAACTTATGCCTCAACCTTCACCTCAACCTCAACCTGCTGCGAAGCAGCACGTCGCCGTCATCGGCACCGGCTATTGGGGCAAGAACCTGGTGCGAACATTCGATGCACTGGGCGTGCTCCGGACGGTCTGTGACACGGACCAGGCCCGGCTGGATGCCCTCAAGACCACAAGCGAAGTAAAGCGTAGCTGCGGTGTGGACGGTTGCCTCAAGGACCCGGAAATCAGCGCCGTCGCTATCGCCGCGCCCGCGGCCTTGCACGCCGAGTTGGTCCGGACCTCTTTGCGGGCAGGCAAGGACGTCTTCGTAGAGAAACCGCTGGCCCTGACTGTCCGGGACGGCCGAGAACTCGTGAAACTCGCCGAAGACAACAAGCGAATTCTGATGGTCGGACACATTCTGCGCTACCACCCCGCGGTCTGCAAACTGAAGGAGATGGTGGACGGAGGAGAACTGGGCAAGGTTGAGTACATCTACTCCAACCGGCTGAGCATCGGCAAGCTGCGTACGGAGGAGAACATTCTCTGGAGCTTCGCCCCGCACGACGTATCGGTCATGCTGGGCCTGCTGGGCGAGATGCCGACTGCCGCCTCCTGTCAGGGCGGAGACTACCTGAGCCGCGGGATCTGCGATGTCACGGTCAGCCAGTTCGAATTCGCCGGAGGCGTCCGGGCGCACATCTTCGTGAGCTGGCTGCATCCCTTCAAAGAGCAGCGGCTGGTAGTGGTGGGCTCGGACAAGATGGCCGTGTTCGACGACACGGCCGCCGTCGACAAGCTGCAGCTCTATCCCCATCGTGTGGACTGGGTGGATCGCGTGCCGATCGCGGTGAAGAGCGAGGCCGAGATCGTGGCCA
>JAFGRF010000319.1 GCA_016935295.1 Caldifarciminota bacterium
CGGCAATCGCCAAGACCATGAAGTAGACGGCCATCAGGACACCCCCCCCGACACACGCAACCTCGGGCCGGTGCCGCGCGGCTCAGAAGTCTCGCCTGAATGCAGCAGTGCTGTCGATGGCGTCACCTCTGGACTCCAAGCACCCGCTTGGCGAAGCGGCCCAAGGCGACGACGGCTCTCCACAGCGCGGCGACAGTACCGCTTGGCAGGAAAGACAACAGGAACCACAAAGCAACGGCGGGACGAAGCTCTCGTGTCGCCCAAGTTGACATCAGCATCCCCCGTGCTGTTGCAGCGTATCCCTGCAGATTCACGAGTCCGGTTCTCGCCGCGACGACGACCGCATGGTTGCGGAAGTCGCGAACGTCCTCTTGCGTCACCCAATCGGGCAGCTTCTTGTCACTTAGCGCGCTGTCCAGCGTCCTGATGAGCGTTGTGTACACCGGCCCTGCAATGCTGCCGCTTGTGCGGTTGTCCGTGTCCTCGTAGGTGATTGCGCCATAGTGAGTGCTGAACGCGACGTGGTACTTCAGCGCTACGCGGCACCACATATCAACATCGCCCGATGGTTCGCCCACCTGGCTGCGGTAGTTCCATCCTCTGTGTCCGAATTGAACGCCCGGAAAGTACCCGACGTCCTCGAAGACCCTCTTCCAGATGGCGGAGGTCGAGGAGCAGACGGGCGAAGGGTTCACCCGGAAGTAGTTGGGAACCACTCCTTCCCATGGTGCGCGGGGTATCTCCGAGTATCTCAGCTTCACCTCACACCCGTCCTGCTTGTGGGCTATCCTGCCTGTAGCATACATACCGCAGTCGGGGTGATTCGCAGACAGGCGCGCGATGGTCTCAAGATGCTCCGGGAGCCACTCGTCGTCAGCATCGAGGAAAGCAACCAGGTCCGAGCGTGCCTCGGCTATGCCGCGATTCCTAGCCGCCATCTCGCCGGCGTTGTCCTGGGTAATCAGCCGGATCCGCGGGTCGGCGTACTGCTCAACAAGTTTCTCTGACCCGTCCGTCGAACCGTCGTTGACGACGATAACCTCGAAATCCCTATGGGTCTGTCCCAGGATGGAGTCCAACGTCCGTCTGATATGCCGGACCTTGTTATACAGCGGGATAGCGACTGATATCATCCGACTCCGGCGAGCAGCCTTCTGATCGGGTTCCTGAGCGACCTCATTCCCAACAGGATTGCGGCGCGAAGGGAAGGAAAAGGCACCAGGGAAAGCAGATAGAGAATCAGCAGTCTTGGGCGCAGCCGACGCGAGGGTGCCGCTCGTTGCAGAAACCTCCGCACGTCCCGGCCGGACCGTCCTTTCTCGATACCATACGTGGCCAGCCCGATTACCCACTGGAAATGTGTGCGTTCAATGTCCTTGGTGGCAACGCCATCCGGCAGGTCCTTGAGCTTCAATCCCTCGGACAGGGTCTGAAGTATGGACCCGCTCATCATCCTCTTTGACCTGCTGACGCGACCGGTTGCGTCTTTGTGGTAGATGGCACCTGCTCTCGAGCTGAAGGCGAGCCTGAAGCGCACGGCAATCCGATACCACATGTCAAGGTCCGCGCTCGGGATGTCCTTCACCTCAAAAGGGCCGACAGCCTGAAATGTGCTCTTCGGTATCACGACGCTGGAGTTGGAGAGAGCCGAATAGCCCCCGAGGGATGCCTTGAAGTAGTTGGGGAGGATACCTTCCCATTCGCCCGCTGGTATCCCCACCCGCTTCATGTCGCTGATACTCCTGGCTTGGCCGTTCTTGCCCACAACTCTGTATGCAGTGGAGTAGGCACCGCATCCCGGGTACTTCTCGACCAACCTCTTGATGACACTCAAGAACTCCGGCGCCCATTCATCGTCTGCGTCCAGATGAGCTGTCAGCTCGCATTCTGCGAGTCTGACCGCATGATTCTTGGCTGCAGGCCAGCCCCGGTTTTCTTGGCGAACAAGCCTTATTCTCGGATCCTTGATGGACTGCACAATATCAACGCTGTGGTCGGTTGAGCCGTCGTCGACGACGATGATCTCAGCGAAGTCCTGGCATGTCTGAGCGAGAACCGAATCAATAGCCCTTCGGATGTACTTCTCTTTGTTGTACAGCGGGATGATGACGGAGAACGTACTCACTCGGAATCACCGGACTCTGCGACTCTCGCAAGCCAGTTGCCCGCGATGGCGATGAGCGTTCCTGCGTAGTACAAACCACTCCTGATTGGCCCTTTCTTGCCCAGCCGCCCCCAGAGCTTTTGGACTCTGGTCTTCGGCAACACCGACCGCAACTCCGCGAGGTGCTCGATTGTCTCGGAAACGAGACGTCGGGCCGCATCGACGTCAGAGTATTCGCCCTTCTCCTGTATCCTGCCGTCACTGTACTCCGCGTACAACTCGTCGTACAGACTGCTCTTGGCGAGGTCCACTCGGCCGGTGTGCTTGATGCCTGCCGACAGCCCCCAGAGCGCAACAAGGTAATCGCTGTCCTTGTCGGCCAGCGTCCTCCAGAGTTGGAGGAAGAAAGGGATCTCCCTCACCCACTTGTGGGCGAAGACGAAGCCCTTCCTGAAGATGTCCGAGTAGTACTGCTCGAAATCGTGTAGCGTCAGGATGGTGGACCGGTAGTCGCTCCGGTAGCCCATCCGGCCCATCTCTCCAAGTACTGCGGTCTCGGGTCGGACTTCGTCGCTCTTCCGTTCCAATACCCTCAGCGCAATCGGGAGGCGGCTCGTGCGGTAAATCCTGATACCTCCACCTGTCGGCCGCAGGTCAAACTTCGAAATGCACCTGCACTGAACCTGCACCACGTTCCTGCGAGCCCGCTCGGCCAATCGGTGTATCCGCTCAACGGCATCAGCGCTCACCAGCGTGTCCGCGTCTACGCACACCGTCCACTTCTTCTTTTCCTCTATCCCGATCTCATAGCAGGTCTTGAGCGCCTTCGAAAAAGGCATCTCCTTGACAATGTGAGCCCTGCAATCGGGCTCGACCTGGGCGGCGAGCAGCGAACGGCAAACGTTCTCAGTGCGCTCACCGACCGACCTGATGACGACCGTAGCGTCGTCAGTTGGCATCGTCACTGCTTGTCGCGAATCTCTCTTCGGCCTTGAGATTCAGCTCCAGCCCTGCCAGCAATTCCAGCTCCCTGGCGTAGTCCTGTTTGCCTGAAGTGTGAGCGTCCAATACGTGCTCCATGTCCAGCCAGCCGAGAATCCCGCGACTCTGCAGGTCGTGGACATCCTTCTCTACAACTGCCCCGAGGCTGGCGTCGAAGTCTGATACACCTTTGTATGAGAGGTATCCATAGCCCCTGGCTCGTGGAACCAGAAGCCTGTAAGCTGGGCGAACGGTCTGGGTTGTCGTCGCAGCCAGTCGCTCGCGCATAGAACCCAGCCTCCTCCAGAGCCTGCTGCCGGATTTCCACTGCTCGTAGGTCGACCCGCCAAGACCATCCACTGGGAGACTGAACAGAGCCGGGTCGTAGCGGTGGAGGATTTCCTTGTAGAGGAACTGGTCCACCCAGCGCTTGCGCGGCACTGAGAAGAAGTACCTGAGAAAGCGCGGGTTGGTGAACGGGAAAACGGCACTTCTCCCGGGTCTCGCGAAGTGCGGTCTTATGTAGTTCACCTGCCGTACGGAGTAGTCGAGCTGTAAACAGAAGGGCAGCTTGTCCGGTGGAAGGAAAGGTGAACTGGGCAAGACAGAAACCGGGCTAAACTGCTCGGCGTGCAACCGAAGACGGCGGGCATACCTGTTTCTCCTGGCAAACGCCCGCTGTGCAGCAGCCCAGTCACCCTCATCCGCGTGATAGTGCGCTCCAGTGACCTCGCCGCCCAAGAACCCGTACCAGATCACAGAATCCGGCTCATCAATCGCAGCTAGCCTGTTGAGAAAGATGTGAAAAGGAGGCACGAACGTACTGCAGTGCCCGATGGCATCAATAATGGCCTCGTCTGAAAACCCAATCCTCCCGATGTCGATCTCAACATGTCTGACGCCTGCTTTCTGAGCAACCAACCTGGCTGTTCCGTAGTCTGGCGATCCCGGCGCCCCGAAGGTGACTGTGATGATGTTGTCCTTCAGGCCCGATCTCAGCAGTCCGGACAAAATGGCACGGCTGTCCAGTCCGCCGCTCAGCGGAACGACGTGCGTCTTGGCCGTCGTCCTGCTGAGTTCGTCCTGGACGGACGCCAGCAACACCGTCTTCCCGCGCTCTACCAGCTCCTGCACGCTCAATTGCGAGTAGCCCTTGGGATCGAGTTCATCAAACACCTTTGTGTCAAACGGGAAGGGGGCATCCTTGTCTACCCTGACGGAGTAGCCGTAGTAGAGATAGGTGTTGATGTCCTCCATCTCAGCATTGGTGGCAAGAGGCAACGCCCTACCAGCACTCTGGAATCGCCGGAGTCCTTCTGTTTCTGCCCTTGGGTCCTGGTGGGTGGTCACTATCCAGTTTCCGCGGGGGAGCCCAGCAAGCGTGGCCTGATGACATCCACGAGTTCCTTGAAGGAAGCCAGCCTGAAGACATGACAGAGAGCGGCATATGCCAGAATCCCAGCCGCTACCTGTATTGCCAGCCGGGCGACCTGACTCCCGAGTGGTATCAGCCCGACCGCCCACACGCCCGCGCCCATGGCAAGCGCCAACCAGAGCGTCGGTAGGAGGTCGCCTACCTGCTCAAGGATGGGGTAACCGAGCATTCTGCCAGTGTAGTAGGAGTTGAGGTAGTAGGCAACGACGGCAACCACCAATTGTCCGCATATCAAGGCCATGATGCCCCATCTAAAGGTGACGAAGATCGCGACCAATTCAAGGACCTTCTTGAGAACGTCCAGCTTCAGATAGAGGTCCGACCGTCCCTGCGCCAGCAAGATGTTGGTGTTTTCTCTTCGCAGCGGGTCGAGGGTTCCGACGAGACACAGCAATTGCAGGTAGGGCACACATGGTAACCATTTGTCGGTGAACAACACAGACACCAGCGGCCGGGCAATGATGGCCAGCCCGATCATCATCGGCAGACTGACCAGAGACATAGTGGTCAACACCTTTCTAAGGCCGCGCTTCAGTCGTTCTTTGTCGTCCTGGACCGAGGAGAAGACCGGGAACGTGACCCGCTGAACCGATTCGGCCAGGTTGGTTAGAGGAAGCCTCTGCACGCTCGCCGCTCGGGCATAGAATCCCAGAGCCGCTGGTGAGAAGACTTTCCCTATCACAAGCGAGTACATATTGTCGGTAACAGTGTACATCAATCCTGAGGCAAGCAGCTTCGACCCGAAGGAGAACATGCTTCTTAGCGAGCCACAACTGAACGCCCAGAGCGGCCGCCAAGCGTTGAAGACCCAGAGCAGCGCAGTGCGCAGGACGCTGCTGCCCAGCGATTGCGCAACCAGACTCCAGACCCCGAAACCGCGATAGGCCATAACAATGCCTACCACGCCGGACAGGACTGAGGAGGATATCGTGATCTTCATCTGGGTCTTGAAATCCACCCGCTTGGCCATCAAGGTGGTCTGGACCAAGCCGAAGGAATTGATGACAAGGTTCAACGACAGCACGCGAGTAAGCGGCGTCAGAATAGGCGTCTTGTAGAACGCGGCAATCCAGGGAGCGGCAAGGCACAACAGCCCGGCAGCAACTGCCCCGACTCCGATGTTGAAGTAGAAAATGGAACTCTCATCCACACGGGTGACGTCCTGCTTCTGAATCAGCGCTGAGCCGAAGCCGCTGTCGAGGAATGTCTGCGCCAGCGCCATGAACAAGTTCAGCATCGCAATGAGACCAAACTGGGCCGGCATCAGCAGCCGGGCCAGGATGATTGAGATGGCGAACTGGATTCCCTGCTGGCCGATCCGCTCCAAGAAGCTCCAGAACAGACCGTGTAAGGTCTTGGCTTTTAGGTGCTCAGGCACCAAGTCTCCCCGAGAGGACAAACAACTGCTGGATGATCGTGCGCCCGGGCGTTGCCAGCCAGGAGATGTCGGTCGGTGACATGTCCGGAGTTGCGGCCAATACGCGCACCGTCAGCGAGCGCAATGCCCCTCATGACCATGCCGGGTTGTGAAATGGGGTGGCGCGTTCTCCTCTGCCGGGAAGTCAACCTCAGCCTGCCCCGCCAAGAACACGATGCGACGGCGAGGAATCTACCTCTACTCACCTTGTGAGACTCCCGGTTGAGGTTGGCGTGGATAGGCATCCCCCCGTGCGCTGGAATCTCTTGCTATTGCCTGGCGCACCGACACTCTGTATATCGCGCCGTCACCGAGGTGCGCGACTTCCGCGATGTTCGCGACCTCCCGAAGCTCAACTACTGAGAAGCTATGCTCGCCCCGACCGCTGAACCAGACAAGATACGCCTCGCCTTCGGGTGGCCACCGGCCCATCAGGTCACCAAGCGTGTTGGCCTGCGTTCTCGAACCGAAGTACGTCTTTCTGGGCGCCGGGCTTGCGCTCACACCCGCCAGCGCCCAAAGAACGTCCGAACCATTACTGTACACGTGGACAGCATCGTTGGTTGACAGCCTGTCTCTGGCATAGGCTACAGTCTCGCTCTCACGCCATCTCTGGGTGCTACAGCCTCCGGCGCCGCGTGTCGAGTAGAGAACGGCAGACCGTACCGTGCTCGCCAGCGGGAAGCAAAGCCACAAAGCCAGGACTACTGCGGGAGCCTTGCTGGCGAGGACGCTCATGCGAGTCTGGGGCGGGCCAAACAGGGATGACCCAAGCTCGATGAGGATCAGCGTCACCGGGACATAGACGGGCGACAGCGTGCGGGACTCGATGGTCGCATCGCGCGCCGCTGCGGTCAGCATTACAGCGAAGTAGGCCACCAAGAACAGCAGGACAGGCTGATAGCCCGAGAGAACCACCCTCAGTCCATCAATGAATCTCTTCCTCACCGTACGCGACAAGACGAGCACCACGACGGCAGCGGCCACGACGGCAGCCACGGTGAGTCCGATGCCGTACCAGGGCACGTACCATGTGAACATCGACTTGACACCCGCTGCAGCATTCTCAGCGAGCGACTTCTGGATCGGCCCCCTGTTCCCGAAGAACGTCCGAGTCAGCTGGTGGTTGCGTACTGCCCAGAGCCCGATCGGCGCAAGCGAAACGGCGGCGAAGACACATGCGCGGGCCAGTCGCTCTCTTAAGCGCGCTCCGCTGGCGAGGGTGATTGTCACGAGACCGGCAGGCACAAGGGCGATGCCGACGTAGCGGGTCAGGCACGCGAGTGCCGTTGCGAGGGTCATGACTGCAATCGAGAGCATGTCCCCACTGCCCCAATAGCGCTGTGCAAAGATGAGGTATAGTAGCACCAAAGGAATGAAGAGACACTCCGACCATGCCATGGCGTAGACCTCAGAGAACGGTCTTGCGAACAGCACGGCGCACATGCACAGCAGTGTGTAGGTGGCGGACCGGCGAACACCGGTACGGAGTAAACGGACCGAAAGGTAGATAACAAAAGCAAACAGAGCGGCATTGACGAAATGCGCAATAACCACCGGGTCCAGCCTTGTTGCGAAACTGACAGCTGCGAGCAGGAGCGGATAGAGGGGTGGCCACCAGACCAGAGGTTCCCCGGTGTGGAGTACAAGTCCCTTCTTCGCCAAGAGGTTGCGCGCAGCGTCAATGTAGCCGACCGAGTCAGGCGATAGGCCAGCTCCGTACTTCGCGGTTGCGACGAGAACAAGCCCGACTGCAGCTATGGCAAATGCTGCCACGGTCAGGCTCCAGCTGCGACCTCTGGCCCGGACATCGTGGCAACCGCTCGCTTCCACACAGGAGGTCAGGCGGCCGGCATCGCTCATAGGGCACGAGCCCCAGCGGCAGGGCTAGGCGTCGCAGCAGCCATACAGGTTGTTAATACCCGAGATCCCCCTACTTCTTACAAGACATTTGAGGCTGGTGTGGAAGCCGATGAAGCCTGTTGCTCCGGTGACCGGCGCCTTCGGCATAAGTTGCGGATATTATGGAACGTAAGAGGGGGAAGTCAAGCCGCGGCGATGCGCCGCGGCAATTTCAGATTGCAGATTGTAGATTGCAGATTGGGGAAGAAGTAGGTCGAG
>JAFGRF010000320.1 GCA_016935295.1 Caldifarciminota bacterium
CGAGACGGTAATCGGAGTGCTCGACGTGGCCTACGAAATCACGAGCCGCGTGCATGCCCAGCAGGAACTGCTCCGCCGCCGCGAATACGCGGAGAGACTGCTGAACGAGCAGGCCCAGACCCTGCGCAGGGCACAGGAAGAACTCAGTCGTTGGACCCGGTAGAAACAACGGCAAGGCTGGGGCGAACGGCCGGTCGTTCCGGCACCAAGGCGCGCGGGCAGCCGCCGGCAGCGCGGAGACTCCAGCCCTTGAACCAGCTGGCTTCGCGGTACTCTCTGCCGTTGATTCTGCTGTTCATGGTCGGAGCTCTCGCACTGCGTGCCGCCGATCTTCGGGCCGACCCGCCTCCGGACCTTAGCTGGAGCACCGGGCCGTATACGGACGAAGCGCTCGTCACCTACTCTGCACGCAACCTCGTGCTGTACGGGCATTGGCAGACGGACGACTTCCTTCCGCTCGTAGTGTACCCTCTGGTCAACTACGCGATGGTGCTGGTCTTCAAGGTTCTGGACTTCGGGTTCATCCAGTTGAAGCTGCTCTCGCTGGTGGCTGGTGTGCTGTCCGTTCTGGTCATCTACCTGCTCGTCAAGGAAGACTCAGGCCACTTGGCCGGGCTGCTTGCCGGGCTGTTGCTCGCCACGTCTTTCTCGCTGACGATGTACAGCCGGCTGGGGTTGGTCGAAACCGTGCAGATTCTCTTCCTGCTGGCAACCGGTCTCTTCTACGTCCGCGGGCTGAGAAGGCCTCTAGAGATGGGTCTCGCCGGGTTTCTGGGCGCATCCTCGTTTCTGCTCGTCAAGGCATCCGCAGCTTTTGTGGCACCGGCACTCATCGGGGCCGGCGTGTGGGAACTGGTCCTCGCTCGCAGAAACCGCGCCTCGTTCCAGACCATGCTCCGGGCCATCAAATGGGGAGTCATCGGCGTCGGCATCGCCGCCTGTGTCTGGTTCGTCGCCGTCTACCTGCCCTACCGCACGAACTATTTCCAGTACATACTGCGCCACTCGCTGTCGTCTCCCATGGGCCACCCCCACGGAGTCATTGGCTACCTGGCGAACACGTTCTCCGTCGGCCTCGAGACAGGCCTGCTGTCACGCCTCGCCTGGCCGGCGGCAATCGGGTTCCTCACACTGCCGGTGATCGCGGTCGGCCGCAAACCTGTATTCCGCTATCTCGGCCTGTGGTTTCTAATCGCCGTATTGATGCTCGGGTCCATGAACTACCGGCCAGACCGATACGAACTCGTGCTGGTGCCGGTGCTGCTTGCCAGCTGTGCGGCTGCGCTTGGCCGCTTCCTCGATGATGGCACCATCGTCCCCGCCCTGAAGCCAACCATACTCAAGACGGCCTTGTATTCCCTGTGGCTTTGGCCACTCTTCGCCCAGGCAGTCGTCTATACGGACTACCTGTGGGGTCGGATACGGACCGCTTCCGACCCGGGCATAACTGGTCTTACCCTTCCCGTCGCTCTCGCGATAGGCTTCGCGGGCTACGCGCTGGTCAGGCACTTCAGGCAGGAAATCGCCCTCAGGCCGCTGCTGGCACGGACTCTCTTGGCACTGGCAGTCATCGCGCTGACCCTGCGGATGGACTTCGGGCAGTTCTCCAACTGGTACAGAAACCGGACTCACGATATCGTAACCTGTTGCAGAGACATGGCGTCCATATTGCCGAACGATGCGGTCCTGGCCGGAGGATGGGCACCGATATTGCTGTCGTGTTCGCGCAAGCGAGCTCTTGCGATAACTGACTGGGCGAACATCGACGACCCAATACACAGACACGGCGTCACGCATCTGGTGACGACCGAAGGCGGCTTCGACGGGGAGCTGTTCTGGAATCTCTACCCCCAATTGATGAGTCGGCCGATGGATGTGCTGCGGGGACAGATTGGGAACATCGTCCTCTACCTGTACGTGCTGCCAGAGGCTGACGAACAACCGCCAGAGACAGAACCGGGCAGCTAGCTACTGCTGTCCGGTGATGCGGAATTCGGTCCGCCGGTTCTTGGCCATGCCCTCTGCGGTAATGTTCGGCGCGACAGGCTGCGTGTCGGCGTAGCCGTGGGCTGCAAGCCGCTCCGGCGGGATTCCCCACTTGACGACGAGGTACTGCCTCACCGCTTCAGCCCGCGCCTCGGATAGCTCCCAGTTGGACGGAAACTGGCTCGTCGAGATCTCGCGCGGGTCGGTGTGACCGGCCAGTTCAACCGTGATGCCGGGGTTGGCTCGTAGAATCTCGCCGGCTCGAGCCAGCACCGAGTCGAACTGAGGCAGGAGGTCGGCCTTGCCCGTCTCGAAGTTCACGCCCTGCAGCACGATTGTCTGGTGACGCTTGACCAGGTAGAAGTCCCTGTTCGCAATCCGCCCCGGCTCAACCTTCAGCGTGCACGTCTGCGCGACATAGTCATCGGTCGGTCCGGACGCGGTCAGGCGGTACTGACCTGCCGGAAGGCTGCGTAGAACGTAGCTCCCGAGTGTCGAGTCGGCTCGCGTGCTGCCCTGTACCGCACCTCCATACGTGAGGCTGCCGCCGATTGGCTTGCGCGTGGCAGCATCGGCAACGACGCCGGTGATGGCGCCGTAGGTCAGCGGGCTGAGGGCGATCACCACGGTCTGCTCGTGGTCGCCGACGATGTACATCGAGTCCACCCTTGGCAGATAGTCGGTCCGGTTGGTGTAGATGACGAGATCACCAGCCGGCAGCCGCGTCAGCCTCAACTCGCCAGTCATCCCGGTCTGACCCTCGTAGGAACTGACTCCGGTTGTGGTCACGTCGGCCGCAATCGGGAGCATGTTGCTCCCATCGACGACCTTCAGTCGGAGGCTCCCTGCCCCTCTGGGGGAGAGCACCGCGTTCAGTCCAATCCGGTGCGCCATACCAAGCTTGCCATAGGGAGTCATGGCGTAGTCCAGACCAAACGAACCAACGTGGACGCCCAGACCGGCGGTCAGCCCACTGGCCAACCCCAGGGTGCCGATGTCTTCCGGGCCAACCCGATACCCCAGCCGAACCGCGAATTCTGGTACCGGCAGGTACTCAGCGCCAACACGGAACGACATCGAATTCTCCACGGGCATGACGACGTCGACCAGAGCATTGACTGGACCGAACGTCACGCTGCCGCCGACTCCCGCTTCGATCGGCATGTGTTCAGTACCTTGACCGTACAGCGCTGTGCCAAGGTTGCGCACAACAGCACCGAGCCCCAGGAAAGGCCGCGGTTGGCACGCGAATCCGATATCGACCGCTCCTCCGTAGCCGTCCGACGCATACAGACTCTGGTAGCAGCCCTTCACCGCCGCACCAACGTAGTAGTCACGAGCCACAGCGAGCCCGTATCCGGCAGACACCGTTCCGTTCCACGTGCGGAAGGTATCACCGGGCATGTTGAGGGAATCCCATAACTCGATCCCAGGTTCGCCGCTGTACATCAGCCCGAACCCGAACGCACCTTGACCCGAAGGCAACGCCGCGTGGGCTACCTCGTCCCTGATGCCGGCGAACCACTCGTGGTGAACAAGCGCAAAACGGCTGGCCAGCACCCGGCCCAGCCCGGCCGGGTTCCAGTAGATAGCGCCGGCGTCGTCGACTGCGCCGATGCCGGCACCACCCATTGCGGCGAAGCGCGGACCTTGGTCAATGGCGAGCACTGGCATGACCGAGGTACCCGGCTGCCCGAATCCGACAATACCCAGAAGGACGACGATACTAACGAAGCTACCCATGTTCTACTCCCTTTTCACAACTAGCTTCTTCCGAATTCGATCGGTGGTTCCTTGATGTACGCAATCAGGCACGCAGTGGGACGTCCCGAACGCGATAGCACGTCCGTGGTCACTTTTTCGACCCCAAAAGCGATGTGCACGCGGGCCCAGCCCCGTGGCAGGCCAAACGGGGTATCGACACAGCCGAGGACGCAGGCCAGTCCAGATCGGGTCTGCCCGGAGTGCCGGGCAGATGCTTGAGGAGGCAATCGACCCAACAGCCCTCTGGGCAGTCCTCCGAATGACTCTCCCCACACCTCGGCGGGTGGCTTTCCCGGCTATCTACTGAGCAATCCCCGGGGCATTCCGGGGAACAACCCATCGAGAAGCTGTCCCGGCAGGTCTCCCGACAGCCTTCCCCATAGCTCGCCGAATGGCCGGGCGGATTGCCCTCCCCGTGATTCTCCGCATAGCCGTCCGGGTAGCCCTCCGGATTGCTCTCCGGATTGCCTCGGGAATTGCCCTCCGGGCAATCTCCCGAAGGACTCACTGAACAGCCAGGGGGACGGGATAGGGGAAATTCTGGAAGGGTAGATAGTGAATTGAAAAAGCAGGAGTTAGCGGATATCGAGGCCCGATTCGAGAGGGACATATAAGAAACTGGGGTGGCGCGGCAGATCGCCGTGCGGGCCGGAAGGCGCGTCCTCATCGAGGACGCGCTCACTCTCTACCTCCTGTGACCACCAGTCGCTTGTGGAGTCGCTCAGTGTTGCCGTCGTGCACGAAGTCGAGCACGTACTCATATGTCCCGGGCGCTACGCGCCGACCGTTGTCGTTGGCCGCATCCCATGGCTCGAAGTGGACGCCGGCCGATCGGTCTTGTGACTTCAGAATCTGACAGACCCGCCCGCCCGCCCGGGTGTAGACCGTCAGACTGACCTTCCCGTCAGCAGGAAGGCCAATCACGAACGTGGTATTTCCGCCGAATGGATTCGGGAAGTTGTGGACCGAGAAAGCCGGCACCAAGTTGAGATTCAAGAGCGCCGTGTCGGCAACCAGCGAGTCGTTCCCGAGGTGCCCGGCTATGACAAAGATCTTCTGGACAAATGGCCCAGTGTCGCCTGCGAGTCCGGACGGTGTCATCACCTCAAGCGAGAACCGACTTGTCTCGCCCGGCACCACGTGTCCAAGATCAGGTATGCCGTCGGCGTCGGTGTCGGTCAGATCGTTCGCGCCCGTGACATCACATAGCCGGGCCGTCCAGCCGGCGGGCGCTGCCGGCCTGGCCACCTCGACGATTCCTCCGGTATCCCCTTCGATCAAGGCACAGAACTGGTACGTCTTGCCCTGACCTGTCTCAAGCTGGTCCGTCTGGTCCGGTTCGATGTGCAGCAACTGCTCGAATACGCGTACCGTAGAGGCAGCCTTGTCGTTGGCGCGATTCGCGTCGCTGGAGAGCATCGTGGAACAACTAACGGCCCAGGTCCCCGAAACCGCCACCCATGCTGGAAACGCCAGTTCCACGGTCGAGTCGGGATACAGCATCCGCGCCTCATTGGCCGTGCGGCTGTAGTTCGCGCCAATGCGGAACCGGACGTCAAAGAAGCGCTCCACCCTGTTCCCGTAGTTCCTGATTCGTGCCCTCGGAATCACTGTGTCGCCGGAAGACACCGTGCCGGTCGGCGCCAGAATCGCGACCGCGCCGACGTCGTGCTCGGGCGGTCCCAGCACGGTCAACGTATCGCCAATGGTGTCGTTGTGCGGATCCTGATCCCCGACCAATGCGGTGTAGCAGGTGATGAAGACCGGGCCGACCGGCTCTGCGGTCCAGGACGGAAATACGATCGTATCTGACAGCCCTGCAACAAGCGTCTCCTGCACCGTCACGGAGTAGCCGGCGCCCAGTTTCATCGTGACCGGGAACCCGGCTGCAGTTCGACCGAGGTTACGCACGACAACGCTCGGCAGATGAACCGTCCCTGAATCCACCGTCCCTGCCGGCGCCAGCAGCTTGATGGGAGCAACATCAAGATCGAACACCCGACGCACGCGCACGGAGTCAACCAACGTGTCATTCCCCGGGTTCTCGTCGCTACTCAGAGTGGTGAAGCAGACTATCGTCTGGGTTCCGACTGGGCCGGCATTCCAGACCGGGAAACGCAGGGTGTCGGCCGCACCGGCAGCGAGAGTATCGTTCAGCGTCTGGCTATAGCTGCTGCCAATCATGATGGTCGTCGGGAATGCGGCGCTCTGCTTCCCGAAGTTCCTCACCACTACTGCCGGTGTCACCTGTACACCCGAGTCCACGATCCCGGACGGGACGAGGATGGCCGCAGGGCCGACATCCTGCATCAACGGTTGGCCATAGTCGACACGCACCTCAAACAGCATCGGGAGCGAGGCCGGGTTCTGGTACGCGAGACCCGACCGGTACTGCATGTACCTCGAGTTCATGGAATCAGGCACGGTATCACCGTTCGCAAGTGCATACCAGCCGCTCCACGTCGGATCGGGTGTCGCCATCGCGCCGGTTCTGACCGCGACCTGGACTGAGGAACCTCCGGGCGTCGAGTCATCCCACGTTACAGCGTGCCAGTTGGTCGTGGCGCCGCCATCGAAGACGGAGGACACGCAGTTCTCCCGATAGGATCGGTCGTAGATGTTGCCAATCGGCCTGGCCATGCCATGGTGGCCGGAGTAGCATGGGAGTTCCGTGGTCTCGGTCCAGTCAGGACCCCAGAGCACTTTGGCGGTTGTACTCGGCCTGAAATCGTCGAAGTAGATGTCAACGTTGCCATCGCCGTCAAAATCCGCGACCCGCCCCCCAGTTGAGTTCATGGAAAGCGTGCCAACCGTGTCCGACTTCGAGTCACTGAAGTAGGGAGACGAACCCGTGTTGTAGTAGATGATAGGCTTGAACTGCGATGGCGAGTAGTAGGAACCGCGGAAGAAGAGCAGGTCGAGCAGATCGTCCTGGTTGAAGTCGTAGGCGGCACTGCCGCCGAAGCACCGGTTCGTATTGAGCACCGTTCGCCTGTCGAAGGCGAAGCCCGAATCTGAACCCCAATAGACCCATGTCTGCGTGATGTTGTTGTGTCCGGTGTACACGATGTCGAGCCAGTCGTTATGATCCAAGTCAGCAACGGTTATTCCCTGAGCGTTGAAGCCGCCGCCGGCCGAGTAGTCCAGCCACTCGATGCGATACGTCCGATTTGGCCCGAAGTAGAATATCGGTTGTTGCGAGTGATAACTCGTGCAACAGCCAAGCAAATCAAAATACCCATCCTTGTCCAGGTCGGCGACGACCCAATTGTGCCCGGTTTCTGCACCAAGGTTGATCTGGGTGGTGTTCGACTGCGAGTAGCCGGAACTGCTACCCCAGTAGATGTAGCTAGTTCCATCCTCCGATGCAAAGACCAGATCGAGATAGCCGTCACGGTCGAGGTCGGCCGTGGCCACGGCTTCTGAGTTGCTCACGGGCAGCAACGTGGTTTTCTGCGGGTCAGGACCGGCGACGGTACCCCAGTAGATTGTCCCGCAGGCACGAGCACGCCAGCCCATGTGTATAAGGTCGGGGTATCCGTCGTAGTTCAGGTCAGAAATGTCACATGCGGCACCGCCCGGAACCGGATAGGACCGGGAGCGGCTCGGAGCGAATCCCGAGGAGTCACCGAAGTAGACGTAGACATGGGAACCGTAGCCCTCGGAACACACGAGGTCCATCCAGCCATCGTTGTTCAGGTCGAACCGGGGAACGAACTCGACTGTCCCGCCGAAACGGAATGAGGCGAGGAGGTTGCTCTCGAGTTGGCCGTCGGCGAAGTCGCCCTGGGATGTCTCCCTCCACGTCAACGCTGGCGTCAGCCCGACAAGGCACGCCAAGGCAAGTGGTAACGCGGCAGCCACTGATCTCATGCTGCCCACAGGTGGATTCTAGGTAGAGCTAGACCAGTGTCAAGCAGACGACTCGTGACCGCAGACCTTGCACTTCCGCCGCTTTGGCGACAAGAGCGCCGCCAAGGCGAAGAGCAATGTAGCCACGATAACGATAGCGGCACCCGACGGGATGCCAAGGACGTAGGAGACGACGAGACCGGTGACGCAGGACAAAACACCGACAATCCACGAGAGCACGAACATCATCCCGTACTTGTGGGTGAGTTGGTAGGCTGTGGCGGCCGGAGTCACGAGCAGGGCCTCGACGAGTATGATGCCCACTGTCTTGAGCGATACAACGACAGTCAAAGCCAGGAGACCAAGGAGCAACGCAGCCAGAGCAACCGTGGGCAGGCCGCTCGCTTCCGCCATGTCCTCGTCGAATGTCAGGAACTTGAGCGGCCGATAGAACAACAGGATGGTCCCAATCACAACCAGCGCCAGAACGGCCATCATCACCAGGTTGCCGGGGGTGACTCCGAGGACGTTGCCGAACAGGTATCCATAGACCCGTGCGTCATAGCGTTTCATCAGTCCGATGAAGAGCACTCCGAGAGCCATGGCGAACGCGAAGAAAATGCCAATGGCCGCATCCATCCGCAACTGCGCCCTCCGCGTCGCGGCCTGGATGAGCCCGGCCGTGCCCAGACAGAAAAGCACCGCCGCGAAGAGTGGATTCACTGCCAGCAGGAATCCCAGAGCCACACCGCCGAAGGCTGCGTGTGCGAGGCCGGACCCGGCAAACGCCATCCCACGCAGGACCACGAAGACGCCGATGCAGGAACAGGTCGTGCCGACGATTACCGAACTCAGAAGTGCCCGCTGCATGAATCCGTAGTGCAGAAAGTCAAGCATGGTGGTCCCCGACGACGACGTACTGACGGCCGCCCTCCTCGGCGAAAATGACCCGGCCACCGTACAATGCCTCCAGTGTCTCGCGGCTCAGCACCTGCGCGCAACTGCCGAAGGCGCGCACCGTACGGTTGATGTACAGCACCTTGTCGACGCAGGGTAGGACTTCGTTCACATCATGCGTAACGTAGAGCGTGGTCAGCCGGCGCTCGGCGTGCAGCCTGCGAACCAGTTCGACGATCGCAGACCGAGTCGCGACGTCTACGGCCGACGTGGGCTCATCCAGCAGCAGGATCTGAGGTTCCTGCACGAGTGCACGTGCGATCAGCAACCGCTGCTGCTGGCCCCCGGACAGGTGTCCGGCTACGTGGCCGGTCGACTCGGACAGACCGACAGCGGCCAGCGCCTGCTCGACCCGGGCCTGTTCGCCGGCCGTCGGCCGCCGGAATGCCCCCAGCGTCGGGTACAGCCCCATCGCCACCGCATCGCGCACGCTGATGGGAAACTGCGGGTCGAGGGCCCGACGCTGAGGAACGTATCCGATGTGACGTCGGACATTGGGCAGTTCACGTCCGGCTGCGCCCAGCACGACGACATTTCCGGAAACAGGCCGGACCAGGCCGAGTACCGCGCGCAGCAGCGTGGTCTTGCCTGACCCGTTCGGCCCGATTATGCCCAGGAACTCTCCGGGGCTCAGCTCAAAGCTGACATCCTCGATGGCGATCGACTGCTGATACGCAACCGTGACGTGGTCAAACCGGACCGGCTGCTCGGTCGGAGAGGCCAAGGTCCCTTCCTTCGGACCCGCTACAGTTCCCTAAGAAACGCCGCGATTGTCCGGACCGGGACTCCGGTTGCGCCAGCCGGCGTGTAGTCCCTCTCTTCACTGGTGAAGGAAGGCCCGGCAATGTCGATGTGGACCCAGGGAATGCCCTCACCTACAAATTCCTGAAGGAACAGCCCGGCCGCGATGGTCCCTGCGACTCTCGGCTTGCCGATGTGTTTCAAGTCCGCGATCTTGCTCTTGAGGTGCGACTTGTAGCGGTCCGGAAGCGGCAGTTGCCAGAAGAACTCGCCCTGCTTCAGGCCGACCGATATCAGCCGGTCGATGGCGTGCTGGTCAGTCCCGAGCAGCGCCGAATACTCATCCCCGAGCGCTATGACACAGGCACCGGTGAGCGTGGCCATGTCAATCATCAGGTCCGGCTTGAGCGTCGAGCCGTAGGCAAGGCAGTCGGCAAGCAGATGCCTGCCCTCGGCATCCGTGCTTATCACCTCAGCGGTCTTGCCGTTGTAGTGCCGAATGACATCGCCCGGCTTCTGAGCCCCGCCGCCTGGCATGTTCTCCGCGAACGGCGCCAGGCCATGCACTGTTACCGGGACGTCTACCGAGCCCAGCCACTTGAACAACGCCAGTACGGCCCCGGCTCCGGACATGTCGTCCTTCATGTTCTCCATGCCCTGGGCCGGCTTGATTGAAATCCCGCCGGAGTCGAACGTGATGCCCTTGCCGACGACAACCACCGTCTTTTTCGACTTCCCCGCCGGCGTATAGGTGAGATGCACCAGGCAGGGCGGCTGGTGAGACCCGGCGCCCACACGCAGGATACCGCCCATGCCGAGCTTCTCGAGCTCAGTTTTGTGCATCACTCGAACCGCGATGCGCCCTTTCTTTGCCAGCCCGGAGGCAATCTCGGCCATCTTCTCCGGGGGTTTTGGACTGGGCGGCTCATTCGCCAAGTCCCGGGCAAAGCAGACGGCTTCGGAACGCGCTACTGCCTCGGCGACAGCCTTGCGCATCGCGCCAGTCAGCCCCCTGGGATTCGCGAGCACGAGCAGCAGCTCGCCGACCGGCCCTGGTTCATCCGGCTTCGGGGAACGGTACTTGTTGAAGCGGTAGCTCGAAAGCACCGCGCCCTCAACCGCAGCTCCGACGAAATCAGCGATATCGCCCCGCACTTCTCTGTTGTCGGGAACAAGCAGTCCCACGGACTCCGCTCCTATGTCCTCGGCCCGCTTCATGGCCTTGGCCAGCGCGGACCTGACCCGGTCAAGCTCGAACTCCTTCCGCTTGCCCAGCCCCGCGAGTATCAACTTGTCACTGCCCGCAGTCGCGCGCAGCAGACTCGTCTTCTTGAGCTGACCAGTGAACTTCTCGCCCGCGGCGACTGCGGCATGCCGCTTGCCCTCATCGCCGGCCATAGCCAGCGGCGTCTTGTCGCCTTCGAACATGAGCCCGACCAGCACCCGGCCGGTCCAGTCCTTCTTCGCAATCAGGTCAATCCTCACTTCAACTCCTTCTGCAGGCATCACGCCCGCGTATCAATCTTATGCTGCGACACCACGTCTTGTCAAACCGCGTCATGCGCTGTCATCTTCCACCCGGGCGGCCGCCCTTGCTGCCTGCGTCCCGCCGTCCTTCAGAACCTTGCTCAGCACCCACGTAACCGCAACGGCCAGCACAATCCTCGGCACCAGAATCCAGAAGACATTCGCACCCAGGACAAGGAATATCGCTGTGTCCTCAAACAGCCCATGGCACAGTGCCAGGAACGTAGCTACCAGTGTCACCTGTTTCGCATCAAGCCTGCCCTCACGCGCGGTCTCGATAACCACGCCGGCCCCAAACACGATGCCAAACACGTTTCCCGCCAGCCACGGCATCCCTGACTCAGGTTTCAGCCCGATGAACTTCGTCACTCTACCGATCGCTCGCAGGGTCTTCTGCATCAATCCGTAGCGCCGCCCCAGTTCCAGGACGATGAAGATGGCGACCAGCACGAGGAACATCTTGATGCCGGTATCGAGTATTAGCCCCCGGGCCCAGCCAGCGAGCGCCGGACCGAAGCCGGTGTAGTGCATCTGGGCCATCTCTGCAAGCCGGGCGGCGTCTGCCGTCCCGGTCGGGCCGGCCTTCACGATGAGCCGGCTCAACCCGACCCCGGCAAGGAACGACAACACCAGCCGGATGAACCAGAGCAGCCACCACTTGGCGCGTATCTGGAAAAAGACCGCGGTTTCCAGAATCTGCGAATGAGACAGCAACAGCATCAAACCGAGCACCGTAAGCTGGCTCCGCGTTATGTCGAGCGCGGTGACGGCGCCCAGCCCGGCGTAGAGGTTGATGACGTTGCCGAGAATCACGGCCAGCGCAGCTTCTCCGGGCAGCCCGAAGTACCTCATCAGCGGCGCCATGAACTCGGCGAAGACCCTGATGGCAGGCGTGTACTTGAGGATTGTGACAAGGGTGTAGACCGGAGCCACGATGAGCATGAGCTTCAGGAAAGCCCGGACGCCGTGCCACGCGCCCACGGCAGTGGTCCGGCCAAAAGACATCGGCGCCGATACCGCACCCGACAACGATGATGCCGCCAGGCTAGCTCTCCTCAAACCTCTGAAGTGACGGGATTCCGTCGCGGACCACGCCGTAGGTGAAGTGGGTCATCCAGTCGCCGGCATTGATGTAAGTCCCGCCCTTCATCCGCCTCAACTCGGGCACGTGCGAATGCCCAAGGATGACGATGTCGAAGCCCGACTCGAGCTTCCTCTGTGCGAACTCGGCCATGTCCTCGACGATACCCGGCTTGTGGGTTCCGGCCCGACTGACGTCTGCCACGGCATGCGCGAGTCCGATGCCGAGGTCGGGATGGAGCTGCGAGTAGAGCCAGCCATTGAACCGGTTTCGCATCAAGACCCGGAAGAGACGCGGGACCAGCGCCCGGTCCAGCGAGTCGCCGTGGGCAAGATAGACTCGCTTGCCGTCCAGCGTGACGTCAAGCTCATCCCTTGCCTCTGCCCCAAGCTCGCGGTGCCAGAAGTCCTTGAACCAGAAGTCGTGGTTGCCCTTCAGGTAGCCGATGCGAGTGCCGGTCCGGCTCAACTCGGCGAGTTCGGCGAGCGCCCTGAATCCGAGCTTGGGAATCGCCCGGCCGTACTCGAACCAGAACTCGAACAGGTCGCCCAGGATGTAGAGGGAATTCGCCTCACCGCGGATCGACTCAAGGAAACGGAAAAGCCGTTGCTCGGCATCGGGGCTGCTTCCGCCTATGTGAGCGTCAGATACGAAGTAGTGCGCGCTCAATCTTGGCCAGGGACATCCCCATAGGCTGGCTTGTGTCGATCTCGACGAAACCACAAGCCTCTTGCCGCAAGCAGGATTCGCGGGTCTGGCTCTTGAAGCTTGAAGCTTGAGGCTTGAAGTACCGGTTCTTCATCGCCCGGTAGATGTCGACTGTAGCATCCGAGAACGAGTATTCGCCCGCGCGCCGCCGCAGCCGCGACCGGACGGTTCGCTCCGGGCAGTCAGCGAACACGAAGAGCACCGGCGCGCCGGCCTTCGCCGCTGCCTCGTATGCGTGCCTCCTGGAATCCCCGCTCAGGAAAGTCGCGTCCGCAACCACGCTGAAGCCGGAAGAAAGAAAGACTCGAGCCCGGCGCAGCAGCTCAGCATACGTCCTTGCGCCGATGTTGCCCTTGTATATGCCGCTGCCGTAGGCCTCGGTCTGATGCCGGCCTAGCGGAATGCCGAGGAGTTGCTTCCGGATTGAGTCGGACAGGAAATGGAAAGCACCGATCCGCTCGGCCAGTCGCCGTGCCACATAGGTCTTGCCCACACCGGGCAGGCCTATCATCACCACCAGCTTCGGCTCGGTTGAAATGGCGGCTGCGTAGTGGTGGGACAGTCTGAAGTATTCGTTGGCCGTCTTCGCCGCCTTGCCCTTTTCAGCCCGGCCGACTCCGGGGTCGTTGAGGACAAAGCTCGTGACCTTGCCCCGGACGTACGCCCGGTAGCACTTGTAGAAGTTGAGCAGGCACGGCAGGCCCTCATCGCCTGTGTACGCCACATACCGCTCGACAAAGAAGTCTGCCAGGTCCTTGCGGCCCCAGTAGTCGAGGTCCATGGCCATGAAGGCGATTTCCGAGGCCACGTCCGAGCAGGAGAAGCGCGGATTGAACTCAATGCAGTCGAAGATCCTGACGTCGGACCTGGCTGACTCTGGACACTGGACTCTGGACTCTGGACCCTCCGACGGCAGCACGAATATGTTCCTCGAGTGCAGGTCTCCGTGACAGCGACGCACGAATCCGCCCGCGCGCCGCCGCTGGAACAGGCCGCGATTGCCGGCCATGAATTTCTCGACCACCGACTTGGTCTCCTCGAACTGGCGGCGGGTAGTCGTCTTGCCGATGAAGTCGGTGGTCTGCGCGAAGTTCTCGTCCCAATTGAAGCGAATCGTCTTGATACTGCCGTACTGGGCGACATCGCGTCCGTGGTCTGCCTGCTTGTGGAAATCGGCAATCGACCGGGCGATGCTATCTACGTGCTCGTGCGTCACGTGGCCGCGCTTGAGTTGCTCGGTCATTATCCACTCCTGCGGCAGCTCCTTCATCTCCAGACAGTAGTCAATCACCTGCCCCCGCCCGCCGAGGACGAGCCGGCCGCCGCTCACGGTTATCGGCCGGACCCGGATGTAGATGTCGGGCGAGAGAATCTGGTTGAGGCGGAATTCTTCGTTGCAGAAGAACTTGCGCGCCGCAAGGGTCGTGTAGTCGAGGAAGCCGAAGTTCACGGGTTTCTTCACCTTGTAGGCGCGCGTGCCGGTCAGAAACACCCAGGACGTGTGAGTCTGGAGCATCCGTACCTGCTTCACGCCCCTGCCGTAGAGCGCGGGCTTCAACATCTGGGCGACGTAGTCTTGGACAGAAGGGTTCGTGGCGACCTTGGACTTTCGACTCTTGACTTCCGACTTCCGGGTCCGCACTTCTGACTTCTGCATTCCAGCTTCTAGCTTCTGACTTCTTCCTGCCCGCGTCCGAGACCCTTGGTGTCTTTGTGCCTTGGTGGTAGAATCCTCTGCCCTCATCTCCTGCTGTATCTTCACTTCTGACTTCTGGCTTCTAGCCTCTGAAATCTGACTTCGTTCTTGCTGCCCCCAGCTCCCATCCCAGCGCCAGCGCCTTCTTGTTCAGCTCCAGCGCCTTCACCGGCACCCGGTTCGCGACCGACTTCTCCAATGACTCGAGTTTCACGATTCCCGTGACACGGACGAGAGCACCAAGCATCAATATGTTGGTGAACAGCTCCCGTCCGAGTTCGTTGCGCGCGGTCTCGGCCATCGCCAGGCAGACAGCGCCCTCGCGCG
>JAFGRF010000321.1 GCA_016935295.1 Caldifarciminota bacterium
TCGATTTCGGCGAGGCCGGCCGGGAGTTGGTTGATGCGTACCATCCGTTCGCAATCACCGAAGTCGAGGGCGTAGAGCGCGTTGCGGACGACAAGCAGCGCCGCGTCCTTGTTCTCAGGTGGGACCGAGTCCTCCAGGTCGAGGATGACTGCGTCAGGCTTGTGAATCTTCGCGTTGAGCATGAACCTCGGTTCGTTGCCGGGCAAGTAGAGCCGGGAACGACGCCAACGTTCCCGGGCTGAGGGAAGCGCGAAGCTCGGGCCGGGGGGCGGCAAAATGGGTACAGCCCCTGATGGTGCAGTCCCCATTTTGCGGACGGCGGCTTCGAGCCGGGCCATGATGACGAAGGGAAGAGCGCCGGTGTCCTCGATGGAGACACGAGCATGTCCAACACCGAGGGTCTTGAGCGTGTCGAGGACCAGCTTGCGGTTGGCCTCGCCGTACAGGAAGTCGACCTTGCTCTTGATGGCGAGCTCGATACCGCCGGACGTGCGCGGTTCGAGTTCGACCCAGAGGTCAGAGCGGATGTCCGGTCCGCGGTGTTCCGCGCTTGCCGTATTCACTTCGCACTCGCCTTGGCCCGGAGCCGGGCCCGTGTGTACTCGAGCAGGCCGCCGGCGTCGCGGATTGCCAGGATTTCTGGAGGCAATGTGGGGAACTTGTAGGTCTGGTTGTCGACCAACATGGTGCTTTCCTTCAGGTTGAGCTGCACAGGCATGTCCGGTTTGTACACCGCCACTGCTTCGGGGCATTCGATCAGGAGCAGCCCCTGGTTGATGGCGGCGCGGTAGAAGATGCGGGCGTAGCTCTTGGCAACGATGGCCTCGATGCCCACCGCTTTGAGCCCGACCACCGGTTGCTCGCGCGAGGAGCCGCAGCCGAAGTTCTTGCCCGCGAAGATCATGTCGCCCGGCTGCACTTCCTTGGCGAACTCCGGGTCGAGGTCCTCCAGCAGGTGTGGCTTGATCTCGTCCGGCTTGGCGCAAGTGTATGTGTACTTGCCCGGGAAGAGCATGTCGGTATTGATGTCGTCACCGTAGGCCCAGATTCGCATCTCACGCCACCTCTCTGGGGTCACTGATCTTGCCGGTCAGCGCTGTTGCTGCTACCGTTGCCGGCGAGGCAAGGTAGATTTCCGCATCTTTGCAGCCCATCCGACCTTTGAAGTTGCGGTTCGACGTGGAGAGACACTTCTCGCCCGGGGCCAGGCAGCCCTGGTGAGCGCCAAGACATGGGCCGCAGCCCGGCGGCAGCAACACGGCGCCCGCAGAAACAAGGGTCTCAATGTCGCCTGCATCCAGTGCCTCCTCGAGTTCTGCCCTCGACGCGGGCAGAATCAGCAGCCGGGTATTCAGGGACACCTTTTTGCCACAGAGGATGCGCGCCGCAATGGCCAAGTCGCTGGCACGGCCGTTGGTGCACGTTCCGATCAGGCATTGCTGTACTTCCATTCCGACAAGCTCAGTGACCGGTTTGTACTTGTCCACCTTGTGGGGGAGGGAAAGCGCGGGCACGATCTCACCAAGGTTCCAGGTGAGTTTCTGTCGGTAGGTCGCGCCGTCGTCGGCCCATTCCGGGTTCCAGGTTATGCGGTTGACGCCGATCTCCTGCAGGTAGCCTTTGGTGACTTCATCTACCGGGAAGACGGCGTTCTTTGCCCCCATCTCGACACCCATGTTGGCGATGGTGAAACGGTCGTCGATGGTGAGGCACGCGATGTCGCCCGAGAACTCGACCGAGCAGTAGTCGGCGCCGTCAGCCCCGACCTTTCCGATGATTGTGAGGATCAGGTCCTTGGCCGAGACCATTTCCGGCAGGCGACCGTGGAGCGTGACGCGTATCGTCTCCGGCACTTTGAACCATGTTTCGCCGGTCAAGAGCAGCGCCGCCGCCTCAGTCCGGTCGATGCCGGTCGCGAAGGCGTTGACCGCGCCGTACGAGCAGGTGTGCGAATCCGAGCCGACCGCGAGCATCCCGGGCAGAACCAGTCCTTTCTCAACCATCACCTGGTGGCAGACGCCGGTGCCGATGTCGAAGAAGTGCTTGATGCCGGATTTCTTCACGAACTCGCGGATCTTCTTGTGGCTGGTCGCGGTTTTCTCGTCGGAGGCGGGTATGACGTGGTCGAGGACGATGATCGGTTGTTCCGGGTCGGCGATGCCGAATTTCGCCATGTCCCTGGCGACCTTGTCGGTGATGGCGGCCGCGTTGTCGTGCATCAGAAGCCGGTCAGGCTTGCAGGTGACGAGGTCACCTGCCCTGGCGCTCTTTTTGCCAGCTTTCCGGCTCAGGACCTTTTCGGCGAAAGTCATAGCCATGGCAATCTCTTTGACGCAAGTAGTAAGTGACAAGTACAAAGGACCAAGCAACCGGGAAAGGACAAATGATGCAAGTCGGTCGTCCTGGCGTGTGCTTGTCTGTTCCTTTGTACTTTTCTCATTGCCTTGTCCTTGCTATTTTGTCCTTCGTACTTCCCTGGCTTATCCCAGCAATCCGCCCTTGCGGTATATCTCGATCTGGACCGACGGCAACGGTCGCCCCTGAACCTTGACGCCGGTCTCCTGGATTTCGATCTCGCCTGTCCCCAGGTTGACCCGCAGGTGGTCGCCGTCTTCGAGACCGGACTCGAGCAGGTCTGCGACCATTACCGGGAACCCGGCGTTTACGGCGTTGCGGAAGTAGATGGCACCGAACGAGCGGGCAATCAGCAGGCCGATTCGCAAGCTCTTGAAGCAGTCGACCGCCTGCTGGCGAGAGGAGCCCGCACCGAAGTTCTTGCCTGTAACCACGATATCTCCGGGCTGGGCGTTCTTGCTGAAATGCTCCCAGCCCGGGAGGTTGCCGAAGGTGTATTGCCCCATCTCGTGGACTTCGGTGATGGTCAGATGGCGGTTGTGGAATACCATGTCGGTGTCGATGTTGTCTTTGGGTATGAGCCAGATTCGGCCTTCGACTACCAGCGGCGCGGCCGGAGGAGTGCGGTGCTTGTGCGAAGTCTTGGCCATCGGTCTCGGCTTGAATAGAGCCGGCCTGGACGGAATCGCGCCCGGGTTGACGATAGCGCCGGCGACCGCGGAAGCGGCGGCAGTCTCCGGAGATGCCAGGTAGACCTCTCCCTTGCCCTGCTTGCCGGTGAAGTTGCGGTTGCCGGTGGAGACGGTGACTTCGCCCGGGCCGTTCTGGCCGATCTGGCCGGCGGCGCATCCAGCGCATCCCGCGTTGCCAATCAGCGCGCCGGCCTTCTTCAGCGTATCGATGATTCCGGTCCGCATCGCTTCCTGCCAGATGGCGTCGGTTGACGGGACGATCTTGAGCACGACGCCAGGCGCTATTCTCCTGCCCTCCAGGAGTTCGGCGGCAGCTTTCAGATCGTCCATCCGGCCATTGGTGCAGGAACCGATGAAGACCGAGTCAATCTTGCGACCGGCAACCGAAGCGACCTTGACTACGTCTTCGGGATGACCGGGCCGCGACACCAAGGGTTCAAGGCTGTTGATGTCGATGCGCTCGGCGCGTTCGTAGGATGCGTTCGAGTCGGCAACAACCGGCGCGACTTCGCGCCCGGTCTTGCTCCGGCAGTGGTCGAGAATCGCCTGACTGGGCGGGAAGAAGACGATGATCGCACCCATCTCGGTGCCGAGAGAGGCGATGGTCAGCCTGCCGTCCAGGCCGAGCTGGTCCGCGTACTCGCCGTAGACCTCGGCTGCGAGTCCTAGCAGACCGTTTGCACCGAAGTGGCGGAGCAGGGCAAGTCCGACATCTTTGGCTGCTGCGCCGGGTCTGGGGAGGCCCACA
>JAFGRF010000042.1 GCA_016935295.1 Caldifarciminota bacterium
AGATTGCGACCGACGAAACATAGGAGCCGGTCGTGCCATAGCCATTGTAGGACCAGAGCGGTGTGGCGGAGCTCGAGTCAAAGGCGTAGAGTGTGCCGTTGTTGTAGCCGGTGCCGCAGGCGACGGTCGAACCATCGCGGGAAATGTCCACGCCCGCGACCCAGGGCGTGCCGGCCGACCGCTGCCACTTCATGGTGTAATCCGTGCCGTTCCAGACGAAGAGCTTGAGCATGCCGTGGTAGTCACCGGTCACGAGCATCCGTCCGTCGCCGGAAATCGCGGCCGCGTACTGGGTGCCGGAGCTTGACGTCCCGATCGGTATGCCGTCGCGGCGCGTCCCGTCTTCGTAGATGAAGCAGGAGTCATAGACCGTGACCGCGACAATCGACCCGTCGTCCGAGATGTCGATGCCCTGCAGGCGGCTCGGCTCGCTGAACGGTGCCGTGTAGAGTGTGTCGCCGGTTTCCGCATCGAGAGCGTAGAGCGTGCCGTTCTGTGCGGCGATTACTTTGGAGCCGTCGCGCGACGCCTTGGAGAAGCCGGTGGCCTGACTGGGATAATCGAAGGTCCAGTCCGGGTAGCCGGAGCTCCGCGACCACTTCACCGCGGCGTCAGCCTTCGAGAGCGTGAGCACCCGCGCGTCATAGGACGAGCCGATCTGGCGGCCATCGCTGCCGTAGGTGAAGTTGCCGGAGCATTCCCACAGCGGGGTCTCGTTACCCAGAGTCCGGTAGTAGCTGGCACGCGGGTCGTTAAGGTACCAGTTGGCCAGGACGTGCATGCCGTCGCCCGAGACCTCGGTCGCCTGGATGATTCCGTAGCGGCTGTTGCGGTCCACCCAGAGCACGCCGGTGTCTGCCGGAGCACGGGGCGGGGCGCCGCCCGGATTCGGCTTCAGATCGATGTACCCATTGCCGGTATTGATGCGGAAACGTGTTTGCTGGCTTCCGTCCTTGCCGGTGACGGTGATTGGTTCGAGCCCCTTCTGGCCGGCAAAGAGCAGGCAGGGGAGCAGCAGGACTATCAGCTTGTTCAAGATGTACCTCCTGGCTATCGGCGGATTACTTTCTGTGGCTCAGTAGCACCGCGAGCAGGGCCCGCTGGGCGTGCAGGCGGTTTTCGGCCTGGTCGAGCACAAGCGACTGCGGGCCATCGAGGCATTCCGCGCTGATTTCCTCTCCCCGGTGGGCGGGAAGGCAATGGAGCACCTTGGCGTCAGACCCGGCCACGGCCATGAGCTCTCTATTGAGCTGGTACGGACGGAATACCTGCCTCCGGTGTTCCGCCTCGCCTTCCTGTCCCATCGACGCCCAGACATCGGTGTAGAGGAAGTCCGCGTCCCTGGCCGCGTCACTGGCGTCGTTGGTCAGCGTGATGCTCGCCCCGCTCTTCTTGGCATACTCGAGTGCGCGGTTGGCAACGGCCTGCGGCGGCTCAAAGCCCTTGGGTGTGGCCACGCGGAGGTTGATGCCGACCAGCCCGCAGGCTAGCATCAGCGAATTGCAGACGTTGTTGCCGTCGCCGGTCCAGCAGATGGTGGCGCCTTCCAGGCTCCCGCGGAACTCGAGCACCGTCAGCAGGTCGGCGAGAATCTGGCAGGGGTGCTCTTCATCGCACAGCGCGTTGACGACCGGCACCGTGGCGTTCTCGGCCAGCTCCGTGATTTTCGAGTGCTCGAATACCCGGGCGATGATGCAGTCGACCCAGCGCGACAGGTTGCGGGCAACGTCCGGCACGGTCTCGCGCTTGCCGAGACCGATGTCGGCCGGCCCCAGGTAGATGGCAGAACCGCCCAGGTCCTGCAGCGCCTTCTCAAAAGTGACGCGGGTGCGCAAGGACGGCTTCTCGAATATCAGCGCTCCCATTGTGCCGGGTGCGAGGTCGAGGCGGCGTTGCTTCTTGACTTCCTGCTTGAGCTCGATCGACTTCTTCAGCAGGCCGAGGATTTCTTCTTGGGACAGGTCGTTGATGGATGTCAGGTCTTTGTTCATATTATATTCCGGCTGAGGTCCCTATTCTCCACTCTATTTCCAGCTCCTAGCGGACACGAATACCGTGACCGATTGCCCGTGGCCGCGGATCCGGCCGAAGAGACAGGAACGCGGAGCGGCTCAAGGCATCGACGGCCTTAAGCATAGGCGAAGACACCGGGTAGTCAAGCCGCCGTTTGACTTCTGCCGGCAGGCGCCTAGAGTAAGCACACTATGAAGCGCAAGACCCCGTGGTTTGAGGACGACGCTTTCTGGGCAGCGTTCACGCCCACCCTGTTCGGTGAAGAGCGGTGGCGGCTGGCGGCTAGGGACGCCGAACCGCTTACGAAACTCCTGAGCCTGGAACCGGGGGTGAGCGTGCTCGACCTGTGCTGCGGGCCGGGGCGATTCAGCGTCGAACTAGCGCGGCGCGGCTTCAGGGTCACCGGCGTGGACCGGACCGCCCTCTACCTGAAGGAGGCGCGCAAGCGTGCCCGGCAGCAGAAGCTCGACGTGGAGTTCGTACGCGAGGACATGCGGCGATTCGTCCGGCCTCGGGCGTTCGACGCCTGCATCAACATGTTCACCTCGTTCGGGTACTTCGAGAGACAGGCCGACGACTTCAAGGTCTGCCGAAACGTCTATCGGTCCCTGCGGCCGGGCGGCAGGTTCCTGATTCAGGCGGCCGGCAAGGAGTGGCTGGCCCGCAACTTCCAGCCCACCGACTGGCGCGAAGTCGATGGGAACTACATTCTGGAAGAGCGGAAGGTCGCGCCGGGATGGACCGGGCTCGAGAACCGCTGGGTGCTAGTTCGGAAAGGCAAGGTGCGCGAGTTTCGGTTCTTCCTGCGGGTGTACTCAGGCGTGGAGCTGCGTGACCTGTTGCTGCGCGCCGGATTCGCAAAGGCTGATATCTATGGCGGTCTTAACGCTGAGCCATACGACCACAACGCGCGATGGTTGGTAGCCGTAGGACGCAAATGACGAAGTCCGAAGCTCGAATGACGAGTGAAGCCCGAATGACCCAATGACCGAATCGGACAGGCAGTCAGGGCTCGTCTCGGTTGCCGTCGTTTCTGCCGCGTACATCGCGGCGCAGATGCTCTCGGACATTGCCAGCCTGCGTATCGTCGTCATCGCAGGGTTCAGCGTGGATGCGGGTACGCTCATCTACCCGTTCACCTTCACTCTCCGCGACCTCGTGCACAAGACCGCGGGCATCAAGACTGCGCGCTGGCTCATCGTTGCGGCCGCGGTCATCAACCTGCTGATGGCCGGGCTGTTCTGGCTGGTGACCAAGCTTCCGCCGGACATGCAGGTCGGAGCGCAGCTTGAGTTCGGCAGGGTGCTTTCGCCGGTCTGGCGCATCGTCATCGCATCGATTGTCGCCGAGGTGGTGTCCGAGTTAGTTGACGGCGAGGTCTACCAACTCTGGGTCAACAGGATCGGCATGAAGCTGCAGTGGATGCGGGTGCTCACGTCGAACTCGGTTTCGGTTCCACTTGATTCGGCCCTGTTCTGTGGGCTCGCATTTGTGGGCCGGATGCCATTCGCCGTCGTCATGTCGATCTTCCTTGCCAACATCATCGCGAAAGGCATCACGACCATCATCAGCCTGCCCTGGATCTACCTGGTTAGAGAGAGAAAGATCAAGCCCGAGGTTCGGATTCCCGGTCAGGACAGATAGGCTTAGTCCTTCCGGTCGGCGAAGCTCTTGGTCTTGGCGAGCAGGCGCGTCGCACCTTAGGTGTCCCAGGCCCACGCGGACGGCTCTTGTTCGCGGTGAGGCGTCCGGCTGGAGACTCGCGCGGTAGCCGTCCTGGTTCTTCTCCAAGGAGTTCCGCAAGTTGCCTGCAGAGGGATTCGGGAAGGAACTCGGACAGGAACGTGGACTGGGACTCAGGATTGAGCTTGGGAGAGAACGGTGCATGTTACGCGGCAAGGAACCGGACAAGGAGTTGTCCTTGTTGCTCGTTACGTAGCGGACGAAGCAACGGTGAAGGTAGCAGTCGAAGTAGCTCGTCTCGTTCCTCGGGAAGCTCCTCGGAACGTGGCTTCCGAGACTGCGCGGATAGCTGTGGGGGTAATGTAGGAGGGGTCGGAGCGGGCATAGGGGCTATGGGCTTGGGATTAGGACAGTTAGGACGGAATCAGGCGGACGGTGGAATGTACACCATAATGCACATTCAATTGAGTCCTGACCCGCAAGTTCGCCGTTCTGCGTTCTCGGGGGGCCGTCCGCGCTGGCTCAACTCGCGCTCGGAGGTTTCGACCGTTTCCTCCGTCGCAAGTAGCAGCAGGCAGGGCCTTCCACTGCTGCCCGCCCATACGTCCGGGCCAGCGCTCTTGTCGGTCTCCCTGTGCTTGCCATGTCCGTCCCTCCGTGCTACAATCGACCATGGTCGCACGCAGGCTGCTCATCTACGTGGACGCCTCGGTCGTCGGCGGCTGTGAAGACAAGGAGTTCAGGGAGAGCAGCCGGGCGCTTTGGGAACGATTTTGCACCGGACGACATACGCTGGTGCTTTCGGAGCACACGATCCGGGAGTTGGCAGACGCGCCGCCTGAAGTCCGAAGCCGCCTGACAGAGATACCCACCGAGTGCGTCGTGGTGCTTCCGGACCAGCCGGAGGCCGCTGCCTTGGCTCAAGCCTATCTGGAGCACGGCGCGCTCGGGCCGGGCTCACATTCGGATGCGCTGCACATTGCTCTGGCTACGACTGGCAGGGTAGACGTGCTCGTCAGTTGGAACTTCCGTCACATCGTGAACCTCGGTCGGATTCGATTGTTCAGCGCCGTGAATCTCGAACAAGGGTACGGGGTTCTTGAAATCCGTACGCCCAGGGAGATACTGGATTATGAGTAAGGCATTCGATGCCGTCGCGTTCATGCGCAGACGCAGGGAAGAAATCGACCGCGAAGACGAAGGTCTGTCCTGGGAAGAACGGGCGCGCAAGACGCGGGAATTGCTCAGCAAAGACCCGCTGTGGCTGCGCCTCAAACACCGCGTCGCGGAGGCCGTCCCAACCGAGCCGACGGCTGTGTCCGACAAGCCGCGCTAGCGCGGGTTTGACACCGGTCGCGCGGTTGCCATCATCTAGAGCATGACAATCCGGCCGATGACCGAAGCCGACCTCGATCAGGTGATGGAACTCGAGAGGGCGGTTTTTCTGCACCCATGGCGCCGGTCGTTCTTCCTTTCCGACATCAATCGCCCGCAGGGCTCGACCATCGTGGCGGTGGAGGACGGATTCGTGCTCGGCTACGCGGTGGCGTGGGGGACAGAGGAGACGCATCTTGCCAACCTCGCGGTCAGTGAGTCCGAGCGCGGGAAAGGGGTGGGGAGCAAGCTGCTGGCCGAGGTTGTTGCCTTCGCGCAGCGAAGCAAGGCTGAGTCCATGTACCTCGAAGTGCGGGTCTCGAATACGATTGCCCGGAAGTTCTATGCTAACCGCGGGTTCGTGCCGACCTTCTTGCGCAAAGGGTACTACGAAAACGGGGAGGATGCGGTGATAATGGAGAGGGAGGTCGAGGGAGAACCTCAGACGAAGTCAGAAGCGAGAGGCTAGAAGCTAGATGTCGGAAGTGGCGGAGGCGGAACCGAACAGGAGCACTGGCCGTGGCGCAGAGTCAAATACCCGACGCTCGGCCGGCGTTCAATCAGGCTTCCGGTCGACGCCGGCGAGCAGCAGGTCGGTATCGCCGGCGACCTCAAGAGCGGCCAGGCGGCCGGTGTCAGCAAACAGTTGTGTCAGCCCACCTCTGACCTTCGCGGACAGGCAGACTTCCATTGTTGCCGTCATCGCTTCCACAATGCGTCCGGTCATGGCGCCTTCGCGAGGGGCGGCCAGGACGCCGCCCTCCTGCCGGCGGCAGCGAATCTCCAGGGCGTACCTGCGGTCTTCGACCATGAGAATCACCGTATCGGGTGAAATCTCCAGCCGAGAGACTCTGGCGCCGGTGTAGGTCGCGAAGCGGTAGAGCCGTCCGCGCAGCCACAGGCCGATGATGTGGCCGGTGAAGGAACTGCCCAGCCAGGGGATGCGGGCGAGTGACGCGGTGAGGCAGGCATCGGGTTCGTTGAAATGGTTGGACTGGGTCCAGACCCATGCCTTGGGGAACGAGCGTCCCCAGTCCTTTTCGATGTAGCCTTTGCCTTCGGTGAAGTCGATGCTCTGTCCAGCGACCGCCAGCCTGCCTTCGATCCGGTGGTTGAAGCTCAGTACCCCGTGATAGCATTCCATTGCCGGAACCAGAGCGTACCAACCCATGATGCCGGGCGAGAGCGGGCTTACCGGCCACGGGTGCACGTCGCGGAACCGCAGTTCGCCCTTGATTGGGACGTCGGTCGCGATGTCGATGTTGATGCGGTCGAGCGAGAAGCGGCTTGCGCCGATGCGGACATCGAAACGGTCGCGAGCCGCGACAAACTCGCTCAGCTCATACCGATGGTAGGAGCTGGTGCGTTTGAGACCGTCCAGAATCTGGATGAACGCATGCGACTCCCCGCCGGCGCCGAGCGAGATGCCCGGAATGACCGCGTAGACTGCGTCGCCGGCCGGGGAGACGCACTTGAAGTACCAGCCCTCAAAGAACCGGCGGCGCTTGCCGAAGCCGTGGTACATTGCCGGCTTCCAGACCGCGCGAATGGACTCGAACACGGCGGGTCAGTAGTTACCTGTCGCAGGCGGCAGCATGCGGGTCAGGGAGTCCCGGTGTCCGCCACGATAGCTCGGAGATACCGGCACCGCACCGCTAGCTCCATCGGTCGACGCAGGTGATTTCGGACAGCAGTTTGCGCGGGCGCGGTTTGGCTTCGACCGCGGGATAACCGAGCGGCGTAAGGGCAATCGGCTTGACCCCTTCGGGGATGGCCAGGACCTTCTTCACCTCGGCTTCGAGGAATGCGCCAATCCAGCACGTGCCGAGCCCTTCGGCGGCAGCCGCGAGGATCATATGCTCAAGGGCGATGGTGATGTCCACGGCTTCGGCCGACCAGTAGCCGCCCATTCCTTTCCAGACCTGGTCGATGACGCAGCAGCCACAGATGACGACCGGGGCCTGGCCGACCGAGCCCTGACCTTTGCAGGCCGGGACCAGTGCCTGGCGGATGGCCGGGTCTTTGACGACGATGAACTTCCAGGGCTGGTAGTTCTTGGCCGACGGCGCGAGGCGTCCGGCTTCGAGGACGCGGTTCAGGATTTCTTCGGGAACCGGGTCAGGTTTGTAGGAGCGGATGCTCAGGCGGTTACGGATGACATCATAGAAATCCATGAGGCTCCCTTCGGGAGAATGACGAATGCCGAAGTCCGAATGACGAATGGTCGGACATTCGGCAATCGACACTCGCCAATCGTCACTGTGGAAAGCGCCCGACGCGAATTGAACGCGTGGCCTGCAGATCCGGAGTCTGCCGCTCTATCCATCTGAGCTACGGGCGCGTGGCCAGACTTTAGCTTGGACGCAGCCGAGAGTCAAGCTGTGAACCTTGACCCTGACGGCCCGGCGTGAGTAGGATTGTCGCATGAGCGGCGTGATGCCTGTTTCGCTCGGCATGGTGAAGGTGTTCATACTGGCTGGGAACAGGCCGGTACTGGTTGACACCGGTACCCGAGGCAGCGCTCGCCGGATACTGAGTGGACTCGAACGCCACGGGATGAAACCTGAGGACGTCGGTCTTGTACTCATCACTCACACGCACGGGGACCACATCGGCAGTCTGGCTGAGATAAAGAAGACAATCAAGGCGCCGGTCGCGGTGCATCGGCTGGATGCAGGTGCTTTGCGCGAAGGCAGCGGCGTTGAGCCGGACATCCTGCTGGAAGACGACTTCGACCTGCGGCAGTATGGAGCAGCGGGCAGGGTCATCTGGACGCCCGGGCACAGCCGGGGTTCCGTGTCGGTCATGCTGGAATCGGGCGAATCAGTTGTCGGCGACCTGGTCCTACCACGATTCATGGCTTTTGGCCCGCCGGCAATCGCGTTCTGGTCCGCAAGCCGGGTGGATTCGATTGCGAGTATCCGAAAGGTCCTTGCACTTAAGCCCGCAATCGTCCATACGTCTCACGGTGGGCCCTACCGGCCCGAAGACCTGGCCAATCTGGTTCGCTGACCCAAGGGTCGAGCGTCCCTCATTTGAACCGGCCGGGTGATTGGGTAGAATACGCCAGGTAATGTCAAACCGGGTCTCCGCTGAAGCAACGACCGAGTTCCGAGCGAGGCTGGACGAGCTGCTTGTGGCAGTCGACGAGCGGCTGTCAGTCGATGTGAAGTTCGAGTGCGCGGGGACGGAATGCGGCAGCCCGGAAATCGCCCGGCACTACGGCCACTGGTTCGGTCGCGTCCTGCTTGCCTGCTACGAGTTCGACCTTATCGAGGAGATTGCCGGGCAGTTGCAGTGGTTGTCCGGGGTGATGGGCCGGCGCGGGTTCGGACCGGGTTA
>JAFGRF010000322.1 GCA_016935295.1 Caldifarciminota bacterium
ACCCCACCGCCTTTGCAGCAGGTCTGAGTGAGTTCGACGCCTCCCTGCCTCAGGTCACGGGAATCCTCAAGCCGGGCGATCTTCTCTTCATCACAGCCGACCACGGCAATGACCCCACCACGCCCTCAACCGACCATTCCCGCGAGTACGTCCCCCTGCTCGCACTCGGGCCCGGCCTCAAACAGGGTATAGACCTGGGCACCAGGCCGAGTTTCGCCGACCTCGGCCAGACCGCAGCCGAGTTCCTCAAGGCGAAGCCGACCGTTCACGGCACGAGCTTTCTCGAACACATCCGATGAGTTCCTTGGAGTGCGGCAGCAGAGCTGCCGCCTTTCCGGAAAAGCGGGAGCTACGCTCCCGCACTCCATAGCAGTCATGTGGCACCATAGCCCCGCGCATGCGCTCGGAGTGGCCGGGGCATACATGGTCACGGCCGGTACCTACCAGAAGAAACACCTGCTCGCGTCGGATGAGCTTCTGAGCACCGTTCAGGAATCTCTGTTCAGAACCGCGGCCGAATACCGCTGGCAATTGCAGGCCTGGGCTATCTTGGCCAACCACTACCACTTCATTGCGATTCCAGATGGCGTAGCCACATCCCTGCCGAACATGATCAGGAAGCTCCATGCCCAGACCGCGACCCGGGTCAATCGGACGCTCGGTACGCCGGGACGAAAGGTCTGGTTCCAGTATTGGGATACGCATTTGACCTTCGAGAAGAGCTACCTCGCTAGGCTGAACTATGTGCACGACAATCCGGTGCACCACGGACTCGCACGGGTCGCGTCTACATATCCGTGGTGCTCGGCGGCATGGTTCGAACAGAACGCGAAGCCCTCGTTCTTCAAGACCGTGAGAGGCTTCAAGTACGACCGGCTGAACGTGCCGGACGACTTCTAACCGTGGGAACCGGCAAAGCGGGAGCTACGCTCCCGCACTCCAAATCATCGGCCGTCAGCTTCGGTGTCATGGCGGCGCCCAGCCGCCTTGGACTGCGGCAGCAGAGCTGCCGCTTTTCCGGAAAAGCGGGAGCTACGCTCCCGCACTCCAAATGGAGGAAGAGATGACCAAGAGCACTCAGGCGCGGCTGCTGCGCGCTGCCCGACAGGCATCAACTAGGGCCTATGCCCCGTTCTCGAAGTTCAAGGTCGGGGCGGCTGTCCTGACCACCAGTGGTCGCATCTTCTCCGGCTGCAATGTCGAGAACAACTCCTATGGCCTGACGGTCTGCGCGGAACGAGTGGCCATCTTCAAGGCTGTGTCAGCGGGGCAACGCGACATCCGAGCAGTGCTCGTCTACGTGGACACTCCAAAGCTGACAGCGCCCTGCGGCGCCTGCCTGCAGGTCATCGGGGAGTTCTCGGAGGACCCGGAGGTCATCCTGTCGAACGGACGCTCCACGAAGATCTACCGACTGCGGCAGCTTCTGCCACACAGTTTCAAGCTCTAGAATCCCTGCCAACCGGAAAACCCGGGACAGTCCCCGGCCGCCGGGCGCGGCCGCGATCCGGTACAGTCCCGGTTTTCCGGCCACGGCCGGCTCATCTTGGTGCCGTGGTGTCTTGGTGGTGAACTGCGGCTATCGGATCCGGTCAAGGCCGTGCATGTACGGCCTCAGAACCTCCGGCACCACAACCGTACCGTCTGCCTGCTGGTTGTTCTCGAGTATCGCCACGAAGATACGTGGCAGAGCCAAAGCTGAGCCGTTGAGCGCGTGCGGGAAGAACGTCTTGCCGTCCCTGCCTTTGCACCTGATACCTCCCCGGCGCGTCTGGTAGTCCTCGCAGGCGGATATCGACGATACCTCAAGCCAGCGGTCCTGGCCTGCTGCCCAAGCCTCAAGGTCGTAGGTCTTGGCCGACTGGTGGGCCATATCCCAGGCCGCGAGCCGCTTGACCTGATAAGGCAGGCCCAAGTCGCGCAGCAGGCTCTCGCCTTCGGCGCGCATCTCTTCCAGCGCCTCGTAGGTCTTGTCCGGATGCACGATGCGCACGAGTTCCACCTTGTCGAACTGGTGAACCCGAATCATGCCGCGCACGTCCTTGCCGTAGGAACCGGCCTCGCGACGGAAGCAGGTAGTGTATGCCACGTACTTGAGCGGCAGCTGCGGTTCCTGCAGAATCTGACCCCGATGGTAGTTCACCAGTTGAGGCTCGGCAGTCGGCACGAGATAAAGGTCATCCTGAGTCTTGTACATTTCGGTCTCGAGATGCGGCAACTGACCCGTCGCCTCTAGCGTGGCCGCGTTCGCGAGAACCGGCGGGGCAATCTCGACGTAGCCGTGCCTTCGCGTATTGGTGTCGAGGAAATAGTTGACGAGCGCCCGCTCCAGCAGAGCGCCCTGCCCCTTGAATACAACGAACCTGGACCCGGCCAACCGCGATGCAGCCTCAAGGTCGATTACGCCGAGCGCTTCACCGAGGTCCCAGTGCGCGAGCGGCTTGAACTCGAACTTGGGCAACTCACCCCACTGCCCGACGATCTCTTCTTCAGCGGTCACCGAGGCATGCACGACATTGGGGAGCTGCCGTGCCAACTCTGCCTGCTCGGCCTCGACTCGGGCGACGTCGGCATCCAGCCGTTTCACCAGGTCGGATATCTCGCGTGCCTCCGCCATCTCGGCCACGCACTCGCGCTTCTCTTTCTTGGCCAAACCCACGGCCTCTGAAACTTGCTTCTGACGGTGGCGTGCCTCATCGCGGTCTTTCGACAACCGGCGGCGTTCGGCGTCCAGTTCGAGTATCCGCTCTATGTCGAGGGGACTGCGGCGCAGGATGAGCAGGCGCCGCGCTTCGTCCGGGTTCTCACGTATCAGTCTGATGTCCATCGCTGGATTCTATGAGGAAACCCGACTGCGGTCAAATCCGCAGCCG